>QHYF01000358.1:532-3596 GCA_003224075.1 Acidobacteriota bacterium | reverse complement strand
GTAGTCCGTGCTCGGAGAAATGGAAATTGCGCCGCGAAGATGCGCGCCCTCGCCGGGCAAGCATTTGAAATTGGGAAGCTCATCGAGAGCCAGATTGACTTTGCCGGAAGAGCCCCGAAATTTGTAGCGCCGCACCCCTTCGAGAAAATCGCCGGGAAGCTCGCTGGGCTCCAGAAATTTTTCAAACGTAAGATGCGGGTCGACGCTCGAGGAGACCACGTTGGCGAAGATTTCTTCGCCGCTTTGCAGAACCACGCCGCAGGCGCGGCCGTTCTTGACCAGAATTCTCGCGACGGGCGCTTTGGTGCGGATCTCCGCGCCGGCCTCTCGCGCGGCACCGGCGATGGCGTTCGAAATTGCTCCCGTGCCGCCGCGGCTGAAGCCCCAGGAGCGGAACGCGCCATCAATTTCTCCCATGTAGTGGTGCAGGAGAACGTACGCGGTGCCGGGCGAACGGATGCCAAGAAATGTGCCGATGATGCCGGAGGCGGACATGGTGGCTTTGAGGACATCGGTCTCGAACCACTGGTCGAGAAAATCGGCGGAGCTCATGGTCATGAGCTGGACGAGCGTGTAGCGCTCGTCGGAAGAAAGTTCGCGGAAGCGTTGCCAGAGAAAGTGGAGCTGCTTGAGGTCTTTGGGATTGAGCGTGGTGGGATCGGGCGGAATCATCGAGAGAATGGGTTTCACGAAACGGCACATGGGCGTCATCATTTTCGAAAATTCGTCGTAGGCCTCGGCATCGACGCGGGAGTGGCGGCGAATGTCGCGGATGGATTTTGCGTGATCGTTCACGCGCCACAGGTGGTCGCCGTTGGGCATCGGAGTAAAAGTGCCGTCGAGCGGAAGAATTTCCAGGCCGTGGCGCGGGAGATCGAGTTCACGAATAATTTCCGGGCGAAGCAGCGAGACAACGTATGAACATTCCGAGAAAAGAAAGCCCGGGAAGATTTCCTCGGTGACGGCCGCGCCGCCGAGGACATGCCGGCGTTCCAGGACAACCACCTTCTTCCCCGCCTTGGCGAGATACGCGGCGTTGACCAGGCCGTTGTGGCCCCCGCCGATGACAATAACGTCGTAGTGCTGCCCCATTCGAAGTGACTCCGATAAAGCTCAACTATTCATATGAAAAACTGCGGGAAGCGAAGACTGGACATTATTACCGAGAGCGACGGCGCTGTACAAGCCTGCGGAAAACACTTTCCATCGGGTCGCCTTGCTAGGGCGGCGAATTCGCACCTATAATCCGATGTCTTTGCGGCGACAAGCGCCGCGTTCGAATCAGGAGGAATCGTGCCGGTCGGAACCGCGTTTCACGAGAGAACATTGGCGCTGTGCGAAAGCCTGAACTACCGCGAGTGGTCGGGCTATTACACGGTCAGCGTGTACGAGATGCACCACGAGCACGAGTACAACGCCATCCGGAATTCGGCGGCGCTGATCGATATTTCACCGCTGTTCAAATACCGTGTGACCGGGCGCGACGCCACAAAGCTCGTGAATCGCGTGATTGCGCGCGACATCAATAAAGTGGCCGTGGACCAGGTGATTTACTGCTGCTGGTGCGACCCCGAAGGCAAAGTGATCGACGACGGAACGATCACGCGGTTGGGGGAAAACGAATACCGGTGGACTGCCGCGGACCCGAGCTTGCGGTGGTTCCGGCAGAACGCACTGGCGCTGGACGTAAGCATCGAAGATATTTCGGAGCAGACCGCGGCGCTCGCGTTGCAGGGACCTACCTCCGGAAAACTGCTTCACGCGGCGGCGGACGCGGATCTTACGAACCTGAAATATTTTCGCGTGACGCACGGAAAAATTGCAGGCGTGCCGGTGGATATTTCGCGGACGGGCTACACCGGCGATCTCGGATTCGAAATCTGGATGCCGTGGAAAGATGCGGTGAAGGTGTGGGACGCGCTCGCCGCCAAAGGCAAGGTGTTTGACGTTCATCCGGCGGGAATGATTGCCCTGGACATTGCGCGAATCGAGGCAGGGCTTCTCCTGATTGAAGTCGATTACATCTCCAGCAAGAAGGCGCTGATCGAATCTCAAAAATATTCGCCTGCGGAGATTGGACTGGGGAAGCTCGTGGATTTGAAGAAAGAAAATTTTGTGGGGCGCGAGGCGCTGGCGCTGGAAGCAAAAAGGGGCGCGGAGCGCGCGCTGGTGGGGCTGGAGATTCATTGGAACGAGGTGGAGGCGCTTTACGACAAACTGAAGATGGCGCCGCAGGTGCCGAGCATGGCGTCGCGCGTGGCCGTTCCCGTGTATCGGGGCGGGCGCCAAGTGGGTAAGGCGACCTCGACGACATGGTCGCCCACGCTGAAAAAGATGATCGCGTTGGCGTGCGTCAGCCGCGAGAATTCAGCACGGGGCACGACGCTGCACATGGAAATGACGGTGGAAGCCGTGCGCCACACGGTTTCCGCGAAGGTGGTTCCGCTTCCCTTCTTTAATCCTGGTAGAAAAACTGCAATCCCCATAATCTAGAGTCGAGCATAGCCGCTAGTGAGAGGCAGCAAACTTTTCTTCTGCTTCCAGAAGCCCATCCAGCGATTTTCTATCTAACATCTTTCCATGAAGAAGCACGGCACGAATTCTTTGCGTGTTGTGGATGTCGTCCAAGGGGTTGGCGTCAAGGAGAAGGAGATCGGCGAACTTGCCTGGCTCGATGGTGCCCTGTGTCTGCAATTTGCCGAGAAATTCGGCCGGATTTCTTGTGGCGGCTTGCAGCGCTTGCATGTGAGCGAGGCCCGCCTGTACGAAGTAGGCGAGGTCTTCGTGCAAGCCGGAACCGGGGAAGACGTTTGGAGCGGCTGAATCCGTGCCAGCAAGGAACCGCACTCCAGCAGCATTCATCCGACCGACTGCCTCAAGCGACCTCTTAACCACTTCTTCGCGCAGGGCCACGCTCTCTTGGCTCAGAACATTTAATCGTTCCCTTCTCCCTTGCTCCCAAATTGAGCGTAGTTTTCCAGGGATACATTTCATGCGGGGATCGTCGGCCATGTCCGTCTTTGGTGTGAGAAAGGCAAGGTTCACCAAGACAGGAAATGTGGGA
>QHYF01000358.1:0-499 GCA_003224075.1 Acidobacteriota bacterium | reverse complement strand
CGATTGGGTATTCAGAAGCTTGCGCACCCACTTCTCAAAGCTTGCTTTCGATTGCGCGGAAGTTTGACCTGTAGTCCCCTGAGCCAGAATTTCTCGGCGGAGTTCGTCTTCCTCCATGGAATAACCCAACAGGATTCCTGTGAGATGCTCGATCGAAGACTGTCCTGCCTCAGAGGCTTCTAGCGCCGAAACCGCGTCCGGTACATGCCCAACGAAGCGAATACCTTGCCGGCGGCACTCTTCGGCAATGGCAAAGTAGGCTTCGCGGCTGAGTCGCGACTGAGTCTTGATGAAATCGACTCCTTGCGCTTTGAGGCTGCGGACGGCGGCGCGGCCTTCCACCTCGTTGTGGATCGCGATCGACGGCTGAAAAGCAGGTGGCTCTCCGTCGAGAAACGGCCCTGTGAAGAAAATGCGAGGGCCAATTTGCTTTCCTGATTCGACCTCCTGGCGCAGCGCAGTAAGTTGGTCAACGGCGCCCCCCATATCACGAACCGTT
>QHYF01000357.1 GCA_003224075.1 Acidobacteriota bacterium | reverse complement strand
CACCAGGAGACCGATAACTTCACCGCCCAGTTTTTCGTGAGCATGGGCCCGTTTTTTGCAAACACCTTATTGTGCGTGCTCTTCTGCAGCGCCGCCTTCTTGCCGGTGTGGGAACTGAAGGTCTACGACCCGCTGGCTTATTTCTTCTACTGGCTCGGGCTCTCCATCGGAATGCACGCTTTTCCTTCGACCACGGACCTGTCACATCTTTGGGCGCAAGCCCCTGGTCTGGCCAAAAAGGGGAATCCCTTGGCAATCCTGAGCCTGCCCCCGCCATAGCGAACACAAATCAAATCCCGACATCCGGAAGTCTGTCCCACCAAGACAGATCCTTCTTTCGCGCTCACGACAAGCCCGCGAGTTTGCCGAGGCCTTTCATTTTGCTGCGGGCGGCCATAGCGCCGTACTGCTTCATCATGGTGCGCATTTGCAGGTACTGCTTGAGGACCGTGTTAACGTCCTGGACGGTTGTGCCGCTGCCCTTGGCGATGCGCTTGCGCCGTTTGCCGTCAATAACGTTGTGGTCGCGGCGCTCTTCATTGGTCATCGAATCGATGATGGCTTCGACCTGCTTCAGCCTTTTCTCGTCCACCTGCGCATCTTTGGGAAGTTTGGCGAGCGGGCCCATCTTCGGGAGCATGTCCACGAGCTGCTCGAGCGGGCCCATCTTCCGTACCTGTTTGAGTTGATCGCGGAAATCTTCAAGCGTGAATTCTTCCTTGCGCAGTCTGCGTTCGAGTTCGGCGGCGGCTTTCTTGTCCACGGCCTGCTCGGCGCGTTCGATCAGCGACATGATGTCGCCCATGCCGAGGACGCGCGAGACGATGCGCTCCGGATAGAAACCTTCGAGGGCATCGTATTTTTCGCCAAGGCCCACGAATTTCACGGGCGCGCCGGAAACCTTGGCGATGGAAAGCGCGGCGCCTCCGCGTGCGTCGCCATCGAGCTTGGTGAGAATCACGCCTGTAAGGCCGAGGCGCTTGTGGAATTCTCCGGCGGAGCGCACGGCATCCTGACCAATCATGGAATCCGCGATGAAGAGAATCTCGCTGGGCTGCAGCTCTTTCTTCAGCAAGCTCAGTTCGTTCATCAATTCATCGTCGATGTGCAGGCGGCCGGCGGTGTCCACGAGGATCACGTCGCTGGCGGAAAGTTTCGCTTCCTTGATGGCGCCTTTGACGATTTCGAGCGGTTTATCCGTGCCCGCCCCGGGCCAAATTGCGGTACCGACTGCCTTGGCAACCTGGGCGAGCTGTTCGCGGGCGGCGGGACGATAAACGTCCGTGGAAACGACGATGGGCCGATGTCCATGCTGGGCAAGCCATTTGGCGAGCTTGCCGGTGGTGGTAGTCTTGCCGGAGCCTTGCAAGCCGACAATCATCCACACCGAAGGAGGGCGCGAGGCAAAGAGCGGCTTGGCGTGCTTGCCAAGCATGGCGGAGAGTTCGTCGCGAACCACTTTGACAACTTGCTGGTCAGGTGAAAGCTGCAGCATGACTTCGCTGCCGATGGCCTTTTTGCGGATATTCGCAAGGAGCTCGTCAGCTACGCCAACGTTGACGTCACCTTCGAGCAGCGCTTCGCGGATTTCCGCGAGCGCGGCGTCCAGATGTTCTTCGGTGAGCTTGCCCTGGCCGCGCAGGTTCTTGAAGGTGCGTTGCAGCTTCTCTGTAAGGTTCTCAAACATGATTCGTACCCATACTTCGCGAGTCGCCCCTCAAGGATAACAGGCCACGGGAGGTACGCACGGCCGCGGCCCGTGACCGTCTCCTGGCCGAACACGCTCCGCTGATTGTGGATTTGCACGCGGGCAAGGCCATGGCGCGGTTCTGGACGCTAAGGGTCAAGGAAGGGTTCTGAAAAACCAAATAAGTCACCTAGAGTTGCGACTCGATGGCTTTGGCAATTTCGTCGTAGCTGATGAGGCCCTGGACCTTTTTCACTTCTTTGCCGTCGCGGGAGATGAGAAAGCTGGTGGGGTAGCCGAAGAGGCCGCCGAATTTGTCGGCGATGGCGTCATTGCCGATCAGAATGGGGTAGTTCATTTGCGCCTTCTCACCATTCACGTTGAAACGTTCGTTCTTGACAAAGGCGGCGATGACGTCGCGGCCTTCGTCGTCCACGTCAACGCCAAGCACGGTAAATCCCTTGGCGCTGTATTTTTGCTGCATCTCGATGAGCCAGGGAATCTCAACGCGGCAGGGCTCGCACCAGGTAGCCCAGAAGTTGACGAGAACAACTTTGCCGCGGTACTGGCTGAGGGGAACGTTCTTGCCATCGAGATCCTTGAAGGTGACGTTGGGAGCGAGGGTACCAAGGGTGGCGTCGGCCTGAACGGTGTCATTGGTGGAGGCTTTTGGTTTGACACGGGTGACCTTGTCGAGCTTCCACGTCAGAACAATCAGAAGGAGCACGGTAATCACGACCAAAAGAGCTTTTTTCATTGCAAGCCTCAAAATTGAATTATACGCGTAAGCGGCGCATCCTTCTCAATGTGATGACGCCAGTCATTTCGCGCCCGTGAGAGCATGCTCCAGCCATAAAACAATGCCGTTCAAGAAACTGAGTTTTCCGGCGAGCCAGGTGACGAGCAGCAGCAAAACGCCGCTGAATAGTTCGACGGCGTGGAGATATTTCCGAAAGTTTTTGTAGAAGGCCATGAATTGGCTGATGCCAAGGGCGGTGAGCAGGAAGGGGATAGCCAAGCCGGCGGAATAAACCGCGAGGAGAAGGACGCCGCGGGCGATGGTGTCGCTGGCGGCGGCAAGAGCCAGAACGGTGGCGAGAATGGGGCCGATGCAGGGCGTCCAGCCGAAGGCGAACGCGAAGCCCAGGAAGAAGCCGCTCCAGACGCCGGGCTGCGCGATGCTGCCGCGGAGGTGGACGTCACGATTGAGCCAGCGGGCCATCGAAGGGCCGAAAAAGCCGATGAGCGAGAGCGAAAAAAAGTGCGAAGCGCCGAGACCGGCAAAGAGGGGCGCGCCACGGAAAAGCGCCGCAATCCCAAGAGCGACGAAAATGACACCGAGGACGATTCCTGACCGGAGATTGAGTTTGATCAGCGCGCCGATGAGGTGAAGGCCGAAGAGAAGGATCAATGCGCCGGCGACGGGGGCGAGGAGGGCGCGGTTTTGGCGAAGGAAGGAACCAACGGCGCTGGCGGAGGCGCCGAAGGAGATGAAGACGACGGAGAAGCCGGCAACGAACGCGAGAGAAGAAAGGAAAAGCCCGGAGCGAGGGAGTTCGCCTTTGCGGAGCTGCTCCATGCCGATGCCGGAAAGCATGGAGATATAGCCCGGAACGAGCGGCAGAACGCAGGGCGAAAGAAACGAAACGAGCCCGGCGAGAAAGGCCGCTGCCAGAGAGACATCCGTCATAAAAATTCTGTCCTGTAACAATCGGTCATCACAACTCTATCCTGTGCAATCTCAGTCGAAGACCGGACGGGCAGGGAATTTATTTCGAACCGAACCTGCGGCGCAAAGACTTTTTTGTGAGACCCCAAGCACGACCGCGAAGCGGCCCGTTCCATTCTCCCATAAAACAAGTGGATGCTCGTGCTTCTGTCGAGTGCCGCCCATTCGGACGAGGGGCGGAGACCGAGAATGACGAGTTGACTCCGCGGGCGCAAGTGCGAGCAACTGCTAATCCTTAGACGCAATGGGGAACGCAAAGGGTTCTGATGGAGAAAGGGCGACAGATGAAGGGTTTGGCTGGCGCAGGCTCGAAAAGAACACTTCGGCGCGCTGCTTAAGTAATTGAAAGAGGACGAGTTACGTGCACATGGATTGGCAGGGGGCTTGCCATGGCCTAGACAGGCGTCGGGGAGGCGCATGGCTGATGAGTACGCAATGGACACCGAATAAGGTGACGCTTCTGCGCGTGGTGGTGGGATTCGCGGCGGTGTGTCTTTTTGGGCGAGGGCCCTGGGCGAACCTCGCTGCGGTAGGGCTAACCGTGACGACGATCGCCCTGGATGCGCTGGATGGGCACATTGCGCGCCGAAAAAACCTGGCGACGCCCGTAGGCGCGCAGCTCGACATCCTCGGCGACCGCATGATCGAGAACGTGTACTTCACGTATTTCGCGGTTGTGGGGATGGTGTCGCTGTGGCTGCCGGTATTCTTTTTTGCACGCGGCGCGGCGACGGATTTCCTGCGCGGGCTGGCGATGAAGGCGGGGCATTCGGGCTGGGGGGCGAACGCGATGTTGCAGACGTGGTGGGGACGTGCGCTGGTTGGGTCGCGCTGGAGCCGCGGGATGTATGCCGCGATGAAGTGCCTATGCTTTTGCTATCTGGGTTTGGAGCTGGCGCTAACGCGAGGACCGGTGGCGCTTCTGGGTGAGCTTGCGGCGGACGTGCACGCGATGATTCGCGTGGGCGCGCAGATGATCACGTGGGCAACGGCGGCGTTTTGCTTGGTGCGCGGGCTGCCGGTGTTGGTGGAGGGCTGGAAGTACATCGTGGGAAGCGTGGGGCAGGCGCGCGGAGCGAAGGACGCAATGCGGGAGGCGGCGTGATGGAGTGGAAGGAGGCAAACGGAGCAGAAGAGGCAAAGGGTGTGAAGCGTTCAGCAGCGCATGAGCGCATCGCGGCGTTTTTTGATTTGGACGGAACACTGATGGCCCTGCCGTCGCTCGAGCGGAGATTCTTCCGAATCTTGCGATACCGGCAAGCGATTCCTGCAAAAAACTATTTCTCGTGGCTGGGAGAAGCAATGCGGCTGCTGCCGAGCGGGATTAATGCAGTGCTGCAGGAAAACAAAATGTACCTGAGAGGAGTGCAAAGTATTGATCAGCGTGACGGGAGAGAGAGTTTTGTATCTTCCCGGCACAAAAACGGTCGCCGGGACGACGGACAGCCGCCTGCTCCTCGACGGCGCAATCCACGACTGCCTGCCCCGGCATTTCTTCCTGACGCCATCGAGCGACTTGGGTGGCATGCAAAACAGGGTCACGCGATTTTTTTGGTGACTGGAACGCTGGAGCCGCTGGCATCGGCGGCCGCGCTTGCGCTCATACTGCGGCTTGCTGTGAAGGGGATCACCACATCGATCGGGATCTGCGCGACGCGGCTGGAGGAAGTGAACGATCGGTGGACAGGGCGAATAGTTGGAGAAGCGATGTTTGGCGAAGCGAAGGTTCGGGCGGTGCGGCAGATCGCCGCGGAGCTGAATCTCGATCTGGGGCGATGCTACGCCTATGGTGACAGCGCGCATGATCGCTGGCTCTTGGAAGCGGTGGGGCGGCCCGCGGCGGTGAATCCTTCGAGGGAGCTTGAGAAGATTGCGATGAGGCGCGGCTGGGCGATTCTGCGCTGGATGCCGGCGAAGAAAGTGATAACGCGGAGACGCGGAGAGCGCGGAGGGATCGCAGAGCGCGTGTCTGCGAATTGCAGCGTGAAAACGAATGCAGGGAAAATTTCGGAGAGAGC
>QHYF01000356.1 GCA_003224075.1 Acidobacteriota bacterium | reverse complement strand
CGCACATTCAAGCACGCAACTCTCTTGACGGCATATCTCTTGCCGCCACGGCTCTACTATCGAGCCCGGCGGTGGCTGGCGTCCAGCGATTGGTATCTTGCCGCGAGGCAGGTCCTGTTTCCGGTTCCGCAGCCCCGACACGTCAGGCGATCGTGGAAAGGCGGCGCATGAACGTTCCGCCCGGCGATAGCATGAGTGAACTTAGGGTTACCAGCACGATGACGCGTCGCGAGCAACAGCTGTTTCGCACGATGAGCATCCTCCCGGCGCTTCGGTTCTCACCGAGGAAATATTATGCGACGCACCAGTGCGTCACATCCCAGAGTTGGTACCAATGGATGAGAGAGAAGGTGCTTCCTGTTCCGGAGATGACGCGCGTGCCCGCCCGAAGGAGTTTAGAGCATGAGTCTGCGCACGGAATATGATGTCTGGCATGATCGGATCTTTCGGGCGGATCCGCAGCATGAAGATGCCTCCAGTCCTTGGTATAGCCTTGTGCGCGAGCAGATTGGAAGCGTCACGGGTTTGCGTGTCCTGGAAGTGGCTTGCGGGCGTGGTGGCTTTGTGAGGGAGCTGTCACGCTGCGGGGCACATGTCACAGGATGTGATTTTTCATTCGCGGCGCTGCGGATTGGCCAGGAGAAGTTGCGCGCGGCTGGGCATGGCGGATCTTCGGCGCTCGTTCAAGGTGACGCGCAGGGATTGCCCTTCGCGGATAATTCTTTTGACATAGTCGTTTCCTGTGAAACGATCGAGCACGTTCCTGATGTGAGGAGTGCGCTTCGGGAAATGTCGCGTGTTGCGCGTCCGGGCGCCAAGCTTCTGCTGACAACGCCCAATTATGCGAACCTCATGGGACTGTACGAGTTGTATGCTCGAGTACGCCACCCGGGGCGGAAGGACGACCAGCCATTCGACCGGCGTCAGTGGTTTCCACAAATCCGGAAGTACGTTCGGGACGCGGGTTGGACGATCCTTCGCAGCGATGGCACGGTTCATCAAATGCCCATCTTCCCGGGACATAATCCGGTGGAGTTGCCTTTCCTGGAGTGGAGCCGAATGATCCGCCGGCTTCTTAGCCCGATTGCGTTTCACTATTTTTTGCTTTCGGAGAAACGAGGCCACGCTTAAATGCGGATTCTGATGGCATGCGGAGCCCCGGGCAAGGCGGAAGGTGGAGTCGCGGGGATTGTGTTCAACCTGACTAAGGGACTGCGCGATCTTGGGCATGATGTGAAGCCGATGTTTTTCGAAGATCTGCTGCCAAAACAGCGGTGGCCGAATCGGTTTCGCACCGTCGAGTTTGCCAGGAGAATCGCGAGGTACGTGGAAGAAACGCGAAACCAGTTCGATATCATCAACATTCATGCGCCGTTCGGCTTTTGGTATGGAGCGCAAAGACGGCGGCGCGGACCGCAGGCGGGTCCGCCTTATGTCATGACCATGCACGGTCTCGAAGAGAGGCGGAATTACGCCATGGGCCGGGAAGCGAAGAAGGGGCGTGCGGACTACTTCCGGTGGAAGAACCGTGTCTGGCAGCGCCTTTATCATATGCCAACCTACCGATGGTCGGTCGTGACCGCCGATCAATGCATCGTGACTAACCGGGAGACCTTGCTCTTTCTTCAACTGCATTACAAGCTGCCTCCGGACCGGGTGTCGCTGGTCGCGAATGGCGTCGGTCAGGAATTCTTCCATGTGCGGCCGATCTCTCGTGGAATTGCGATGAAGCTTCTCTTCATCGGCACGTGGATCGATCACAAAGGGATTTATTACCTGGCGGAAGCCTTCGAAAAAACCCTGCGTGTTATTCCCGAGGCGAGACTAACGATTGCTGGCTGCATCGAGCCGGAGGAACGCGTGCGCCGCTGCTTTGCTCCGAACGCTCGGGTGGCCTTGGAGGTCTGGCCGTTTGTTTCACGCTCGGAGATCCCGAGTTTGTATGCGGAGCATGAAATCTTCGTGCTGCCTTCGCTGATGGAAGGAATGCCACTCGTCCTGCTGGAAGCGATGGCTTCTGGGCTGGCCGTTGTGACCACGGAATCGAGTGGCATGACTGACTTGGTTGAGGATTCGCACGACGGGCTCTTGGTGATCCCGGGAGATGCCGAATCGCTCGCCGCAGCAATCGTCAGACTCTGCCGAGATCCCCAACTGCGGCAAGTCCTGGGTAGCGCTGCCCAGGAAAAGATGAAACGCCATACCTGGAACTATGCGGCTCGGCGGACGGAGACGGTTTTCTACCGCGCGTTGGGGATCAAACCGGAAGCTACTGGGGGTGGACCAGCGGCGGAGGGGCCGGACCGAAGCACGCGCAATGCGGCGAACACCCGAGTCGCGCTACGAACCGGCTTGTAAGTATTTCAGGAAGAGCCAAAAACACGGTGACTACGCCAAGAATCCGATTCATCGAGGTTGACTCCGGCACCCAGAGACGCGAAATCTGGACGTCTCGGGCGATGAAGCATCCGTTCTTCGCCTGGGTTGGATTACGGCCGGCAATGGCGCAGCATACAGCGGCCGAACACGACGCGCTGGGAAAGCATGCGCAAGGACGCAAGAGCCTTGTGGAAATCGGCGTTGCCGAGGGTGCATCTGCGGTTGCACTGCGAACCACGATGAATCTGGAAGGAACGTTGTATCTCGTGGATCCATTTCATCTTTCAAGGGTCCGAATGTTGAATTTTCCACGGCGCGCGGCTCGACGTGCTGTTTCTGCGAACGGCGGACCGGAGACCGTCTGGGTTGAAGCATTCAGTCATGATGCCGTCCGCGGATGGAACCGACCCATCGATTTCCTGCTGATTGACGGCGACCACCACGAGAGTGCTGTCGAGCAAGATTGGAAGGACTGGACTCCGCACGTCATCGAGAATGGAGAAGTGGTATTCCACGACGCGCGCATTTTCCCGAATGGATGGACTTCCGCCGATTACGGCCCAGTGCGATTCGTTGACCGTATGTTCCGCAATTCTTCCTCCGATTGGATGATTCTAGACGAAATCGATTCACTCGTCGTCGTCGGCAGGA
>QHYF01000355.1 GCA_003224075.1 Acidobacteriota bacterium | reverse complement strand
TGTGGCGGCGTTCTTGTCTTGCGGTATGGTCTGTTGTGCGGGCGCCGTGCTCTCGCGAACGAGCTGGGCAAAGAGAGAAAATGGTGAAACGGTTCCAACGAGCGAGAGACCCAGCAAAAGAGGTATTTTCTTCATGAGAGGCTGAAGCATGGAAGCGAGCCATCCCCCGCGGGGTTTGGGCGCATCTTCACTGTTAGCAGATGCGAAGAGCAGGGGCAAGCGTTGCTACGAAATTGCAGGTAAGAGAGTGCCGCGATTCCTTGACGGAAGCGATAGGCGACGGTAGATTGAAAAGATGCCGTGCCATGGCAACAGGACATCGACCGCGCCCAGATATCCCCTTCCATGCTGAGAACTGCCAGAAGCGGAAATAGAGACAGCAATTGGCCCGAGTCAGGACTGCGGCAAAAGGCATGAAAAAACTTCGACGACTGATGGCGTTGTTTGGCTTGTGCGCGGCGATAGCGTTGCCGGCGGCAGGACAGGCCCAGGCGCCAACCCCAGCGCAAGTGCAAACCCAATCTTCGCCACCGGCCCAGACGCCGGTGGCACGTCCGCGGACTGCGCCGCCGAGCACTGTGAGTGTGGATGGCAGCGAAGCGATGTTCACCACCATGTGCGCGCTGCTTGCCGCGGGTTTCGAATCCAACGTCAACTCCGACAACTGGACGGCGTTCCGGGCGCAAATGAGAGAACGGTTGCGGCAGCAGCAGGGGCCGGCGGTGGACGCCGCGCGGGAATTCTACAGACAGCACGAATTGCGGGATCCCGGAGCGACACTTTCACGGTATTTGTGGTTTGGCCTGGTGTCGGGGCCCGCGCCCGCCTTTCAACCCGTTTTGAGGCGGAATGAATTGCCGCCGGAAGTGATTGCCCTCGAGGGCTTCAGCGAAATCCTTTCGAATTATTACCAGGAACAGAAAATCGGAGCCATGTGGCGGCAGGTGCAGCCGGTTTATAACCGCGAAGTCGAGCGGCTGCATGATTCCGTCTCGCAGGTCGTGTTTGTCTCGACGGGATACGTGCGCGAGATTCTGGAACCATCCGGGCCGCGGACGTTTATGATCGTTGTCGAGCCGCTGGTGGGACGAATCACCAACGTGCGGAATTTCGGCGATCACTACGCGCTGGTGCTGAGCGGGGGCGAAGAGATTCCAACGGACGTGGTGCGCCATGCGTTCCTGCACTTCCTGCTGGATCCGCTGCCCCTGATGTACCCACATGTGATTGCCGTGAAACGGCCGCTGTTCGAGAAGGCCGCCACCGCGCCACGTCTCGCGCCGGAGTTGAAAGACGATTTTGCTTCCTACTTTGCGGAATGCACCGTTCGCGCGGTGGAACTGAAGTTGAAGCGCATCTCACCCGGCGAGAGGGAAGCAGCGGTGAGCCGGGATGATGAAGATGGCTATGTGCTGGTGAAGCCGCTCTTCGGCGTGCTGCCCAAATTCGAGAACTCGGAACCTTCCATGAAGCTTTTTTTCCCGGATCTGGTGAGAGCCATCGACGCGGGGACGGAAGCCAAGCGGCTCGCAACGGTAAAATTCGCGCCGGTCCAGACGGCTCAGCCGGAAGACGAGGCGGCGAGCGAAGAAGTGGCACGCCGGAGAAGGGCCGCGCCAACCACTGTACCGAATGACGACGAGGTCATCGCGGCGCTGACCGAGGGAGAACGCCGCATCGCGGAGAAAAATCCGCGCGCCGCGGAGGCCTCATTTCAAAAGGTCCTGACGAAGTATCCGGACCAGGCCCGGGCGTGGTACGGAATTGGGTTGGTGGCGCTGCTGGATCACGATGCGGCAAGGGCCAAACAGGTATTCGGGCGCCTGACAGCCGGCGAGCACGCGGCGGCCCAGGACCCCATGGTGCTCGCGTGGTCGCACGTGTACCTGGCGCGGATTTACGATGACGAAGGGAATCCATCGGTGGCGAAGGCGGAGTATCAATCCGCGCTGACGGTGCAGGGAGGTCCGGAGCAGGCAAAGCAGGCGGCGCAGAGAGGACTAGCGGCCTTTGGCGCGGATAAGCCCGTGGCGCGGCCGTGAGCGAAGGTGGACGTTGACTGTGGGCTGATTGTGGGCATTCACTATTGAGATCGGTATGGGCTCGAGCTCCAAGGCCGGGCGAAGAACAAAAGTGGGGAGAAAAGGGATGAAAAGAAAGTGCATGATTTGTTTGCAAGCGGCAGCGCTTGCGGTGTTGTCGCTTTCCATCGCCGGGACTGCCGCAGCGAAATACGGACAAGGATCGCAGAGCGGCCAGGGCGGCCAGAGCCAGCCGCCCGCCAAGCAGAGCGATAAGTCAAAGACTCCGGACGCCACTCCTTTGACGCTGGATGCTCCGGCGCCGGTGAACGCGGAAGAAGATGCGGCGTACAAGGCGTTTCAAGATGTGCCGCCCACGGATCTGAACAAGAGGATTGAACTGGGAGAGGCGTTTAACCAGAAGTATCCACAGAGTCGGTACAGGCCAGTCGTGTTTTCCACGTTGACGATGGCCTACCTCCAGAGCGGGCAAGTACAAAAGATGATCGAGACCGGAGAGAAGGCTATCGAGCTGACTCCCAACGACGTCACCACGCTTGCCATTTTGGGTCAGACGATTCCGCGCGCGCTCAATGCGACCTCAGCCGATCCCGCAAAGCAACTGGAGAAGGCCGAGACGTACTCGAAGAAAGCGATCGAGATTACGCCCGCACTGCCGAAGCCGCCCAATTTGACGGATGAAGCTTTTGACAAAGCAAAGAACCAGACGCTGGCTTCAGCGCACAGCGGGCTGGGATTGGTATATGTGCGGCGAGGAAAGTTTGCCGAAGCAATCCCGGAACTCGAGCAATCCGTGAAGCTCGATCCGAGTCCCGACCCTGTCAATTTCTATTTGCTGGGCATGGCCAATCAGAAGGCCTCGCACTTTGATGATGCAGTCACAGCGTTTAGCAAGTGCGCGGGAATGCAGAGCAGTCTGCAGGGCACATGCAAGACTATGGCGGAAGAAGCGAAGAAGCTTGGCGCAACGCAACTGAGCGCGCCGAAGTGAGCCAGGCCGCCGCACCGGGACTATGGAAGAGACCGTCCGGATCGACGACACCGCGTTGGAGGAGCGTCTCGGGTACAAGTTTTCGGCAAGAGAACTCCTCGAGAGGGCGCTGACACACAGTTCGGCGGTGCCT
>QHYF01000354.1 GCA_003224075.1 Acidobacteriota bacterium | reverse complement strand
TCCAGCATGCTCTCCAGCCGCTCGCGCGTGTACGCATCGCCTCGCGTGTCCGATTTCACCTCCTGCACGCACTCCGCCAGCACATTCAGCGTCGGGTCGATTTCCCGCCGCTTCCGTTCCTCGGAAACGATCCGGAAAATCTCCCACACGTCCTTGATCGACTCGAAGTGGTCGCGCCGGTCGCCCAGCACGTGCACCACGCGCACGATCCGCCAGCCCTGCAGTTCCCGCAAACTGGTGCTCACGTTCGAGCGCGCCACCGCCAGCGTCGCGGAAATCTCATCCGCCGGCACCGGTCTGGGCGACAAAAACAGCAGCGCGTGCACTTGCGCCACGGTTCGGTTGATTCCCCATCGCGTGCCCATCTCCCCCCAATGCAAAATAAACTTCTGCGCCACCTGTGTCAGCCCGCTCTTGGTTGGTTCGCTCATTTCGCGCCCCCCGACGCCCGCGTAGTTTGCGTTGTTTTTGTCAATTCGCTCATTTCTGTAATTTCTCTCTATTCAGAAATTACCGCAACCACCGTCTGCTTGTCAAGCCTTTTCCCCGCGAACGCCGCCCGGCCCTGCCAGCGGCGCGGCGTCCACCCATTTGGCACGCACCACTCATCGTCCAATCTCCAAGATCGGGAACCCGTTGCCCGATGGCTCCCTTTGTGTTGTCATACGTTCCCGTGAGCAGGAGCATCCTCACCCATGACCGCCAATGACTTTCGTCGCCTCGCCCTGAGCTTCCCCGAAACCTCCGAGCGCGCTCACATGGGCCATCCTGATTTTCGCGTGGGCGGCAAGATCTTCGCGACCCTCGGCTATCCCGACGACGACTGGGCCATGGTGAAACTCATACCTCTCGAACAAGAAATGTTCGTCAAATCCCACCCTGCCGTCTTTGACCCGTGCACAGGCGTTTGGGGACGCCGCGGCGCAACGAGCGTGCGTCTCAGGCCAGCGAGGAAGCCCACCTTGCGCCGCGCGCTCCTCGCCGCATGGCGCCTCGCCGCCCCCGAGCGTCTCGTTAAGCAATTCGACGCAGACTCTTAGCTCGGTCGGAGGCTCGCATCGGCGGCCCGCGCCTTCAGCGCCGCGACCGAGGCAGGCGCCAACAAATACATCCAGAAGCCATGTACTCTCGATGCGCTTCGAGAAAAGCTTCGCCTGCTCGGCTTTCTCAACACATAAATCCCTTCACAGAAGATACGAATCCAACCACTCCGCCCTTGACACCGCCCGCGCCCTGCCCTAACTTCTTCCACGCAGTAAGTGGAAGTCGCAAGCTCCCGCCTACTCCCAAACTTTTCCGCTTTGGAGGTACCTCATGCCACTAAGCCTTATGACGCTATCTCTGGTGGATTCGCCTGTAACCGTGGAAGAAGGCCGCAAGATTCTGGAACGCGATGATTACCGCTGCCAGTACTGCGGCCTTGACGGCCGCGCCAGTTTCGAGAACGCCTTGGTCATGCGTGTGGATTTCGTCGTTCCCCGCGCCCGTAAGGGAAAGAAAGATCCGAGCAATCTCGTGGCCTGCTGCACTCCCTGCAACACCATCAAGGGCACGCGTGTCTACGCCGGCATGGACGAGGCCCGCGCCTTCGTCCTCGCGCGCCGCGTCGAGTTGCGCAACGCCTGGGAGTCCAAGACCGCGCGCCCGCGTGCCAAATCCGCAAACGCCTAGACGCGTGTTGAAAATTTCGGCAGGAGGGATGCCCCGGATGCACTGAGGGGAGATGCATGCGCTGCTTCGTCCTCGGTCGCCCCGCCGCGGCCAGCGCTCGTTGCGCGATGAATCTCTCCTGGCCTCTCTTCTCTAGCGGCGAATTTACTTCGCCACCTTGCTTTCTGCCGCTCGCCACCCTCGTTCTTGTAGCGGCGACCTTTACGTCGCCACCTTCTCTTCGCCTTCCTCCCCCGGCATTTCCCACAATCCGCCCGCCGCCTATACGGCTCGGGGAGTGGCGCATGAGGTGCTCAGAGAGGAGTTTGTCGCGTACCTCACCGGTGTGGACCTGGAGAAAAGGGAGAACTGGTACTTGCAGAGCATCCGCGATCTCCTCGAAACGTTGTTGGCCAATCCCTCTTGCACATCTGGCGCTGACGAGATGGCGGAGGTGCTGAAGAAAATCAATCGGATTCAGAGGGCACGACCTCGGACTGCCGCACGCGCCGCCGCCGCAGAATACTGAAGATCAGTCGCCGACGCCATCATACGGGGTGCCCCATCCGCGTAGCTATGCGATGCTGTGGCCGGCTGCCCCATTCATGCGTTAGATTCTTCTCGAAGCGTTTATTTCCACCCAAGGATCGACTGCGGCCGAATCAAAGTGGGGCGGTACTTTTCGCCACCGGTGCTCATGCCGAGAGAATATCCATTTGCGAGGTAATCGGGGATGTCTCGCTCATCGGCAAGCGGAATGTGTGGGCCTTCCCTGGTTAGGCTGACGTGATATCGATCATCCTCTTTGTGGCGATGAGGGAACAGACGCGTTCCAGATTTCTTGCCTCGCGGGACGAAAGCGAACAACATGGGATCCCTCCGAAACGGACGGCAGCGACTATGAGCGAGTGCGGTGACCGAGGCAATACGCTCTTGAGGCCGAGCTTGTGGAAATTAGAGAATAAATGTGACAATCCCCCAATTGGGGTGCAATCAAAGGGGCTTCACATTGGCCTCCCCAACGAGGTCTTTCAACACCTTTGCAATCGTCGGGACGTACAGGTCTTTTCCACATTCCGTGATTTAGCAGGAGGGCACCATGAATCGAGAAGGCGCGCTGAAGGTTGTATTGGTCGTGGTGGGATTGCTCTTTGTGGCTACTGTTTATCCCTTGCTGATGTTCCTCTGGCAACCGCATCAGGAGGAAGCCGCGCTGACGATGATGCTTAGCGTCTATGTCACACTCGGGGTTTTCGTGCTGCTGGCAGCGCGTAACCCATCCGCGAATCGCAGCCTGATCGCGTTCACCGCATGGTCGAGCTTTGCTCATGCCGCCGTGATGGTGGTGCAGTCCTTCCACATGGCGAGCGAACGCGTACATCTGCTGATCGGCATGGCTTTCCTTGCTGTCATCGGCCTGGCCCTGATCCTGCTCGCGCCGGTCAAGCCATCCATGCAGCCGGCATCGGCCGTCAGCGCCTAGGCTCGCGTCAACACTCTGGCGCGTGGCCGCGCCTTGATCCTCTGGGAAGCTTTTGCGTGACTCGCTGTCATCCTACGGTCTGCATCGCCGGCACCAGCGCCGGAACGTCAATCCGGATCACCGTGCCTTCCCCCGCCCGGCTCTGGATGTCCAAATTGAAATCCGTACCGTACAGCACCCGCAGCCGCTCCCGCACGTTGCTCAACCCGATTCCCTCGACGTACACGTGCGGCATCTTCTCTTCCGAAATGCCCACGCCGTTGTCTTCGATTTCGATGTGCAGCCGCCCGTCCCGGTTAGTCGTGCGCAGTTCGATCTTTCCGCCGCCCAGTTTTGGGGCCAGCCCATGTTTCAGGCAATTCTCCACGATCGGCTGCAGCAGCATGCTCGGCACGAACGCCTCCAGCGTCTCGCCGTCGAGCTGTTTGACGATCTCCAGGTTGTCGCGCCCGAATCGCGCCACCTCGATGTCCAGGTAATCGTCGATGAACTGCAATTCCTCGCGCAGCGCCACAAACGTTTCGTGCTTGCGCAGCAGCCGCCGCAAAATGTTGCTCAGCCTCAGCACCACGCCGCGCGCCGAATCCGGATCAAAGCGAATCAGTGCCGTCACCGTATTCAGCGTGTTGAACAAAAAGTGCGGATTGATCTGGCTCGAAAGGGCGTCCATGCGCGCTTTCAGCAGCAATTGCTGGTGCCTCTCCAGGTTCATCTCGATGCGCGTGTTGTTCCAGATTTTCAGCGGCGCCGCCACCGACATCAGGGTCGCAATCACCACCAGGGTCAGCCACCAATCCCAGCGCGCGTCCAGCGCAAACAGCCACTTCGGCTTGGTCGCCAGCACCAGCGCCACGCGTCCCAGCTCCAGACCGACGCACGCCGCCAGCGGCGCCATTTCCCAGGACAACTGCGCTTTCCCGAGCAGCCGCATCGTCGCTTTTGGAATGTTCAGGAATGTGAACGGCCCGAAATTCCAGAGATCTTCCTTGTTGGGAATAGCCTGCCGGATCAATCCTCCAAGCAGCCCCGCCGTGGATGCCGCGGGCATCGCCAGCCACTCATGCGAAATCAGCGCGGGAATCGTGATGATGGCGCCGCCGATCGGCCCCACCACGCGGCCGCCGAGCAGCCCCATGAGAAAAGCGCCCTCCAACGACAGATCCGCAAACCAATAAGGAGGCCCACCAACCAGCCGCAGCGTCACGCCCACGATCAGCGGCGGCGTCATGAACAGCATCAGCTTCAGTTTTTGGTCGGGATCGCGCTTCTCGGTGAAGAGCACCCGCCGGAACGTGTTCCATCGCGCTAACAACGCAGCGATGGAGGAGGCCACTCCCACCTTGAGCAGCAAGGTGAATAACAGGTCACGCACGGACGTCGCCGTTTCCATTTTTTCAGGAAACCTTTCTTCGCTAACGCTAGCGTTTCTTCGTCCTCCTGTAAAGAGTCGCGGGGCATGCTGTTCTCATCGGTTGGCTGTTCGGCCCAATGCGCTTGTCGCTTGGTCTCCGCTGACTCTGCGCCACTCGGCGTTCTGTGCGCCAGATTCTTTTTC
>QHYF01000353.1 GCA_003224075.1 Acidobacteriota bacterium | reverse complement strand
GCCGTTTAAACAACGGCAAGTCGACGCGATCCATCAAGGGCGCCCACAGAAACTTCAGCGAATATGCAATGCCCACCCAGGAAAGAAACCCGATCGCCGTCAGGGAGGTGTGTTCATCGCGCAGCCAGTAGCCGAACGTATTGCCGACCAGATAAAAGGGAAGGCCTGAAGAAAACCCGAGCAACAACATCGCCAGCGTTTTGGGTCGCAGGTAATCGGCGAGCCGGTGCTTGTGCGGACTCACGCCTTCATTGTCTACCGGAGCCTCACCAGACTCAACTCTCTGTTGTCCATCCTGACACTCAACCGAGTGTCACCAATCATTCTGAACGAGCACACCCTCCGACAGCGCGGTCGGGCGTCTTGTCGCGGCGATAGGCGGCGAGCATTCCTGAAGGAATAGCGATGGCGGCGCAGACGACTAGCGCGAGAAACGCGAGCTGCAGCGTGGCGGGATAGCGTTCGAAGATCACGCGGCACACAGGCGCCTGGAATTTGAACGACTGGCCGAAATCACCGCGCGCGAGTTGCCAGAGGTAATGGCCATATTGCGTGTGAATTCCTACAGCCAGCCAAGAGGATTCAAAACCCGCGCCCTCCGCAAGACCATCCGGAACGAAAAAAAGCGTTTAAAACCGAAGGGTACGGCACGCCCAATTCGTCTTGTGCCTGTGGCCCAACTGCCTTAAGAATCCCCGGCTGGAGATTTCGGACCTTTGGCCAGTTGGAGCATAGCATCGGCGGCGTTTGCGGGATTGCCGTCCGGCTCCGGCGAGCGCACGCGCTGAATCTTTACGCGCGCGACGCGCTTGCCATCCATTTCCACCACTGAGAAGCGGAAATTGTTGTACTCGAAGCTTTCCCCTCCCTTCGGAATGAATCCCAATTGATCGAGAACGAAGCCGCCGACGGTGGCATAGGCCGGGTCTTCCGGCAGGGTGATGCCGTACTGCGCGTCCAGGTCCCTTACGTTCAAGGCCGCATCAAAAATAAGCGCGCCGTCTGCCAATGTGAGCGGCCCCTCGACAACGTCGAATTCGTCGTGTATTTCGCCGACCATCTGCTCGAGAATGTCTTCCATGGTCACCAAACCGAGAATGCTACCAAACTCATCGACCACCACCGCCATACCGGCACGATGTGCCCGGAATTCAGCCAGCAACTCGCTTGCCGGTTTCGTCTCCGGCACGATGAGGACTTCGCGAAAGACGCGTCGCAAATCGAAAGGAGGTGGCGTTTGATTTTCTGCCAGGCGACGTTCCCGATCGAGAAGAATCCATATCATGTCCTTAATATGTACAAAGCCGAGAATTTGGTCCTGGCTGCCCCGGTAAACGGGAATGCGCGAGCGTTGCGTCGTTGCAAAAGCGCGCATCACCTCGTCTAAATTGGATTCCACGGGAAGCGTATGCATATCCGGCCGCGGCACCATAATCTCCCGCACCTGAATCTGCGCAAGCTCCATGGCGCTCAAAATAAATTTCTCTTCGCCAGGGGCGAGCAATCCGCGCTCGCGCGCCTGTCGGATTTGGATCTGGAGCTCTTCCGTCGAATGCGCAACGCCGTGCACTTGTGGCGCGGAAACTCCCAGCGCTTTCACAATTGCCCCTGATACTCCATCAAGAAGATTGATGGCCCAATGAAAGGTGTTCAGGAACCAAAGGAAGGGCCGTGCGACCAGCAGTGCGACACGCTCGGCTCGCGCGAGGCTCACCGTCTTGGGAACCAGCTCTCCGATCACCACGTGCAGGGCGCAGAGGAGGGCGAACGCGCAAGCCAGTGCGAGGGCTTGGGCGAAGAGCCCGGAGTGCCCGGCCAGATGGCCTGAAAGACCTTCGCCAGCGTGGCTTCGCCGAGTGCGCCGATGGCCAGGCTTGTGAGCGTAATGCCAAGCTGCACGCCCGAAACCACGCGGTGCAAGTCGCCCAGCAGGACCTCGACAATCCGCGCTCGTGCATTCCCCTTTGCGACTAACTGCCGTATCCGTGACAATCGCACGGCCACCAGTGAGAATTCCGTCGCCGCAAAGAAGCCATTCAGCGCCACCAGCGCCAGAACCCCGATCAGGCGTACCGCGAACATGAATGCGTTTCTACTCCCAGCGGCATTGTAACAGTACAGTCGCGAAATGCAGGTAAACGTTGTGTCGTGCGCGCACAGGAACTCGGTGGATTTCCAGTTTCCGGCTTCCGCTTTTGGAAGAGCCGGACAAAAGATTTAGTTGAGAGGTTGACAGGAGGCTTCTCGGATTTTTAGGATATAATTTCGCTTTCGAATCGTTCGAATATAATTCCGGCAACCTGAGGCACATTCAAACCGGGCATCTTACTACCAAGAAGACAAATCTTATGATCAGCGTCAAGGAACTTACAAAGAGATACGCGCGGAATACCGCCGTCGACCACATTTCGTTCGAGGTCGAAAAAGGCCAGATCGCCGGCTTTCTCGGACCGAACGGAGCGGGCAAAACAACAACCATGAGGATGCTGACCTGCTTCCTTCCGCCGACCTCGGGCACAGCGACCGTTGCGGGTTTCGATGTTCTCGAACAGCCACTCGAGGTCAAGAAACGCATCGGCTACCTTCCAGAGACACCTCCGCTTTATCCGGAAATGCGGACGGTCGAATACCTGACTTTTGTGGGCAAATTGAAAGGCCTTTCCGGGTCGGAGCTGCGGCAGCGCATTGATTCGGTTTGCGAACGTTGCGCCATCACGGATGTGAAAAACAAGCTTCTCGGAAAGCTTTCCAAGGGCTATCGCCAGCGCGTTGGCTTGGCGCAGGCGATTATTCACAATCCGGAGGTGCTGATTCTGGACGAGCCGACCGCAGGGCTCGACCCCAAGCAGATCAACGAGACGCGTGAACTCATCAGGAGTCTCGCCGGCAACCACACCATCATTCTGAGCACGCACATCCTGCCGGAAGTCGAACAGACCTGCGAAAAGGTCATCATCATCAACAAGGGCAAACTTGTGGCCACCGATTCTGTTAGTAATTTGCAAAGCCGGGCGCGCGGAGTGGAGTCCATGCTTGTGGAAGTGGCGGGAAGGAATGGCGATCTTGATGCGACCAAGGCGCAACAAAAATTGGAGCAAGTGAGTGGAGTAAGCCGAGTCGTGTTCAAAGAGAGGCGGGAGAACCGCAGTGTGTTTGAGGTGGAGAGCTGCAAAGACCAGTTTATTCGTGGAGATTTGGCACGCGCAGTCGTGCAGGCTGGCTGGGATTTGAACGAACTGCGGCCCGCCTCCGTGAGCTTAGAAGAGATTTTCCTGAAGCTCACGACAGATCAATCCGGCGAGCCGGCGCAAAAAGCGGCTGCTGCGGGAGACGCCAAATGAGAAACGTCTGGGTCATTTGTCGGAAAGAATTGCGCAGCTATTTCGCTTCTCCGATTGCGTATGCCGTAATGGCCTTGTTCGCACTCATCTTTGGCTTCGTTTTTTACATGGCGACGCGCGACTTCTACAATTTCGCCTTCCGGTCCCAAATGATGGGCGGACTACAGCCGATGAACGTTAACGAGCAGGTCATCCGCCCGGTGCTGGGTTTCGCGGGAACCGTGGCGTTGTTTCTCATTCCCATGATTACGATGCGCTTGATTGCGGAGGAGAAGCGCAGCGGCACGATCGAGCTGCTTTTGACTTCGCCGATTCAAGATTTCAGCATCATTTTGGGCAAGTGGCTGGGGGCTATGTTCCTGTATCTGTGCGTCCTGGGCATGTCCGCATTGAGCGTCATCTTGCTGTTTGCGTGGGGCAAACCAGACTGGAAGCCGGTCCTGGTGGCCTACCTCGGCCTGATCTTGCAAGGCGGGTGCCTTCTGGCCATCGGCACATTCATTTCCGCGTTGACTAGCAATCAGATTGTTGCCGGCGGCGTCACCTTTTTTGTCAGCTTACTGCTGTGGATCCTGAGCTGGTCCACAGCCTTCGATACGACGACGACGTCCAAGGTGATCAATTATTTGTCTATAGTGACGCACATGGAGAACTTCAGCAAAGGCATTCTCGATTTGAAAGACGTGGTTTTCTACGTGTCGTTCATATTCTTTGCATTGTTCATGACCTTGCGGCAGATGGAATCCCTGCGGTGGAGGACGTAACGTGGCCGCTAGTTGGCTGAAAGCAAGACCGACGCAGTACACCGCTTACGCAGCAGTTTATATCATTGTTATCGTCGCAGTCTTGTCGGCGATCAACGTATTGGCGAATCGCTACGACAAGTCCTATGACGCGACGGCCAACAAGCAGTTCAGCCTTTCGGACCAGACGATCAAGGTGGTGAAAGGGCTGAAACAAGACGTTCAGCTCACGTACTTCGGTCCGCAAAACGAATTTCCCGGGGCCCGCGACGTTCTGGACCGGTATTCCGGTCTTTCGCCCAAATTACACGTCAATTACATTGATCCGGAACGAAAACCCCAGGTAGCCAAGGCCGCAGGCTTCCGCTCCGATTCCACCGTTTTGGTGGACAGCGGCACACGACGAGAGGGGGCAAAAAGCACAAGCGAGGAAGAAATCACTGGAGCACTGATTCGTTCCCTGAAATCCGGCGAGCGCAGCGTCTGCATGCTGTCCGCGGCGGGCGAGCATTCCATCGATGAAACCGATGCGAGCGGCTACTCTCTTCTGAAGCAACTGCTCGAGCGCGACAACTACAAAGTCCGCACCGAAACTTTGAGGCCCGCGGCACCAGATGCGAGCAAGCCGCTGGCGATTGGACAAGCGCCTTCAGCTCCGGTGGTGGAAGTGCCCAAGGACTGTACGGTGCTGGTTGTGGCTGGCCCGAAGAATGACTATCCCGCCCCGATCGTGAGCGCCATCAAGACGTATGTTGAAAGTGGCGGCCGGGCACTCTTCCTGCTGGATACGACGCTACGGCTCGGACGAGGTGAACCCCCTACCGAAAATGAGGCCCTGTTAGAGCTGTTGTCCGATTGGGGCGTGACTGTAGACAAGGACCTGGTCCTCGACCTCAGCGGCGTGGGGCAAATCCTTAACCTTGGGCCGGAGGTTCCCTTCATCCTGCGATACGAAGCGCACCCCATTACGCAACCGCTGACGCGCGTGCCCACGGCGTTTCCCCTGGCGCGATCGCTCGAGGTTAAGTCCGCCGACAACACAAGCGTCTCTAAACTG
>QHYF01000352.1 GCA_003224075.1 Acidobacteriota bacterium | reverse complement strand
TCTTGACCGAATGCCCGCCGCTTTTCCCGTGGTTGCCTTTCGAGTCCGTCGAACTTACTTGGTAATAGTAGGTGGTGCCCGCGGCCAGGCCAGAAAGAGTTACCTGATGGCTCGTGACCATCGCCGAATCGACCGGCGTACTGGATCCATACGAAGTGCTGGTTCCATAATCGACCGTTGAGTCGGCAGCGACGTTCGTTGTCCAAACGACCTGAGAGGCAGAGGTTGTGGTGGATGCGGCTTGTACGTTGGTAATGTACAGAGCCGAGGGCGGCGGATTGCCAGTGCTGCTGGTGCCGCTAACCAAGCCCGTGCAACCGGCAAGGGCGGTGCATACCAAAATGAGTGAGAGGACAACAAAAAGCGTCTGCAAACCATGAGAACTTGAATAGCTACTACTCGCGAAAGAACCCACTCCTCGCGTCTTATTTATTTTCATCCGTTCTTCTGGGCCCGAAGCAGCCTGGAAGGCGCAATAGGAAAGTAGCCGCTCCGCTTCGCCCAGCCCCTTCTTCCCAAAATCCTTCGAACACCTTAGACGGAATTTGGTTCTAGGACTACTGGTGAGGGGGGCAGTTTTAGGACAGCCTGCGCACGCTGGCCCTTGTGTCGGTGAGGTCCTATGTGGTTCCTTCTAAGCTGGCGGGATAGGCAAAAAAGAGAGGCGCCCAGCAGTCACGAGGTGAAGGTCGGGTTTCGGACGCTGTCCGGAAATCACCCTTTGTAGGACATGTCTTACGCTTCTTTTCCTCCAGAGTCTGAGAGGCAGGACAACAAATCTGCGGGTCGGTTAAGGACTGCGAGCCAACTCTCACCTCTGGTTGCGTCCATCGTCCACGCACTTCCGCCCATGATGGGATCGCGGTTGCCGATGGCGCTCATCAGGAAATGCGGGGCGCTGTCACAGAGGCAAAATTGGGGCTCTCTATTTCGCCCACGAAAGATTATCTCTGATTCCTAAGCATTCGATTACTGTACTTTGATGACGTACACGTCAGTACAGCCAGTGGCGCTTTGGAAGTTCGCCGGGCACCCCGTGTGCGCGTACGCCATGTTGCTCTGGAACGCGATGTACTTCCCCGTTCGACTGATCGCCGCGTGCGGTTGCGCGTAAAAATCTTCATTGCTCCGCGAGTACGCCCGCGCCAGTCGGTAGACGAGATTCGAGCTGTTGTTGGCGTCGATCCGCACCATCATGATCTCATCCTCATACAACTGCCAGTTGCTCGCCGCCAGCGCCACAAAATTTCCGCTGTTGTCGAACCACTCCGGGCTCGGGTTGCGGTTATCAAAGAAGGAGAGCCCTACCCACGGCTGCTGCGCGTTCCCGCGGTAGCCCACATGCCAGCCCGGCTGATGATCCAGCAAACACACTGCCGACAACGGGTTGTAGATCATCCGCACATCCAGCCCCCAGCCACTCGGACAGGGGTTGGTGATACCGGCAAGCGTGGAGAGAATGGAAGAATTCCCGACCCCCACGAAGACGGCATTCCCATTCAGGTCATACCCGGTGTCCAGATGATTCGTTTTGTCCTGCAGGGCCAACAGCGGTACCAAGCCGGTCCAGACCCTGTTTCCCTGCTCCGGCCCTGTCCCGTCGCTGGCAAAATCAATGATCACGTTGTTGTCCGGCGTCTGGGTCACTCCGTGCAGACAAGAATTGTTCGGCGATCCCACCGACGCTGTGCAACTCGTCGTGTACACCGGTCCCTTCGTGTTCGTCACAAAATCGTAGTCGAACACATTTTCCGGACTCGACCCACTGGTATCTCCCCCCACGATCACCACGTGCTGTCCGTCCTGAGAAAGGTCCGTCTTGTCCATGAAGTTGATTGCTGCATATTCCATGAACTGGTGTACCGTGGCGGGGGTCACCGAGGAACCGCTGATCGTCCCTTTCATCAGAGCGTTCCCGTTCGTGTAGTAGAAAACAGGCGGGTCGGCCGCATCCCACAGCACCCAGGTGTCATTCATCGCCGGCATGTTGGACAACGGCACGATCACGTTGCCTGAGAGATCTGTTACGAAGTACCGTCTCCAGCCATCCGACAGCATTAGGTAGGTGTCGTTCGCATTGAACGGGGAAACCGTGGCATAGCCCATGCTCAGGGGTAGAAAGAACGACCCGCTCCAGACCTCGCTGGAGGCGTCCGTAACGCGCGTCACGGTGCATCCAAACGTCGGATCCACATAGCTTTGGCCTTTTCCCGGCGGCACGAAGGAGGTCCAATCCGTTGGCACATGATTAGAACTATCTCCGAACGTGCCACAGGCCAACAATCCTGAGGGTGGCGTAAAGCCGCTTCCGCTCAAATTCACGGTCACTGGGGACGCTGAAGCATCACTTACAATCGAAATGCTGCCGGTTTCGCTGGCGACTGACTTGGGAGCGAACGCCACGCTGAGATTGCTGGATTGCCCTGGTCCAAGCGCAAGCGGAAACATGAGTCCGTTGACGCTGAAATCAGATCCGGTCACTTGCGGCGGGGAAACTGTCAGGCCCCCGTTACCCGAGTTGCTGAGCGTGACGATTTGGGTGCTGATACTGCCCACGACCACATTGCCGAAGTCCATGCTTGTGCGGCTTACGCTCAAATGGCCCGTCCCGGAAGGGGGAGGCGGAGTTCCCGTCGTTGTGCCAGTTTGCGAGACCGAACCGCACGCGGTCAGCGAAAGCCAGGAAAGAAAAGCCAGCAGCAGAGTAAGACTGTTTCTGCGCAGGAATTTTTGTTTCAAAGAGTTGTGGTCCGTACGCGGCCAGGTGGACTTCCATTTGAAGAGAACATCTTTTCGGCGGGCGAGGTGCTGCTTTCCAATTGAGTGGTAGCTCAACCTGCAATCCTCCCTGAGGCTTCAAGTGTGAGGGGCTGAGCTGTGTAGGGCGGCGGAAATCCCAAACACGAAATACTACACCATATCCGTTTTCCTCGTAAAGTGAGTCGCTTGTCAGGTGACGTAATTTTTAGTGTGTAAAAAGAGAGAGGGTGTAGGTTTTGTTGTGACCGCAACAAAATCTCCGGTAAAGGAGCCTACACCCCGATGCGAGTAAAGAATACCACACAGCGGTTTCAGGTGTTTGTGCGGGACCTGCAAGAGAGCTTTTGGGGCGATTTCCAAGGGCGGACACGGGAAATGTTGAAGAAGCTGTTGGAGAGCGATGCCCAGCAACAGATGGCGGAGTACCTGGGGCTGAAGTGGCACGAGCGGGCCAAGCCGGCGCAGCGTGTAGATTACCGCAACGGCTTCTACGAACGGGACTACGTGACCCCGCTGGGAGTGCTTCGCCTGCGCATTCCGCGCACGCGGCAGCGCTCCTTTCTG
>QHYF01000351.1 GCA_003224075.1 Acidobacteriota bacterium | reverse complement strand
ACGCCTGATAGCAGCGCGAAGGCCTTCGATTTGCCGGTGCCGGAGGGGCTGACACCGGCTTATTTCCTGAAGCTCCAGCTTCATGATGCAGCGGGAAAATTGGTCAGCGACAATTTCTACTGGCTGTCCACAAAGCCGGATGTGCTAGACTGGGCGGGCAGGAAGGACACGGTTTACACACCGCAGAAAGAGTTTGCAGATCTTACTGGCTTGAACGGCCTGCCCAAGGCAAAGGTAGCCATCACCAAGACCATCCACGCGAGCGGCCGCGACTCGTCTCTCACAGTGATGACGAAAAACCTGAGCCCAAGCGTGGCGTTCATGGTTCATCTGCGGCTCACGCGGGGCAAGAGCGGCGAGGACGTTACGCCGATTTTCTGGAGCGACAATTATTTTTCTCTCTTGCCGGGAGAAAAGAAAACCGTCACCGCGAGATTTGATCTTTCCTCACTCGATGGAGCGGCGCCCGAGCTGGTTGCTGATGGCTGGAATGTGGAGCCAACGGCGCCCTAGTCGCGGAGCAGTTCCAACGCCAGCGCCTTGCCGATCTGGCGCGCTACATCCGTTTGGACATCGAGAACGTCACGCAAATCGCGGTCATAAGTGGCCGACCACAGATGGGAACCGAATGGCGGAGCGGTGGCCGCTGTCCAGAGTTTCGTCGACGATGAGCTTTTCCTCAACCCGGCAATTGGCAGTAATACAAGCATCGTTGCCAAGCTAATGCGTTTGGCGGAGGAAGCGGACGAGGCTACGCGCTAACTGTAAGCGGCACCGGCCGTCAGGCCATGAACCCGAGCAATTGATTCATCCGCTCATTCATACGCCTATTCATATAATCGATGTGGGGGGCTCAAGGTCGAACAGCTTGGGCCCTTTTGCTGCTGTTGGATCAGGCGCAACCATTCACTGCATCCCCATCATCCAATGGGGTAGAATTGCGAAGTAACCCCGGGCTGGGAGGAAAGTGAAGAGATCACTTGAATTTGTGATTTCCGATCGAGAGAGGGAAGAATGAGGAAAATATATCGTTTCTTGGCCGCGGTGGCGCTCGGACTGTTTTTTGTGGGCGTGGCCGCTGCGGACACCCTGGAATTGAAAGATGGCCGCGTTTTGAAAGGAAAGTACCTCGGAGGCACCCAGGCGGTGCTTCGCTTCGAGGTGAGCGGGGAAGTTCAGGCGTTCAACACAAATGACATTGTGGCGCTGACGTTCACGGGTCATTCGGGAACGGCCGCGGCGGCTTTGGCTCCTGCCGCTGCGAGCGCCGCAGCGAACACTTCTGCCGGGGGCGACGTCACCATCCCAGCGGGGGAGACTCTGCTGGTGCGCATGATCGACGGCGTGGACTCCGCGAAAAATCACGTGGGCGACGTCTTCCACGCGAGCCTTGAAACAGACCTGACCATTGGCAATACCGTGGTCGCGCGCAAGGGAACGGATGTTTACGGGCGTCTGGCGGAAGCCAAAGAAGCCGGGCATATGTCCGGGAGCTCGGAGTTGCAGCTCGAACTGACCCGAATCGTGATTGATGGCAAGGACTACCCGGTCGTCAGCAGCGATTACAGCCTGAAAGGCAAGGGCCGCGGTTCAGATACAGCAAAGAAAGTTGGCGGCGGCGCGGTGGCCGGCGCGATCATCGGCGCAATTGCCGGGGGCGGCAAGGGCGCGGCGATTGGCGCCGGAGTTGGTTCCGCGGCCGGCGCAGGCGTTCAGGTTTTGACGAAGGGCCAGCAAGTCAAGGTACCGAGCGAGACGTTGCTGGAATTCCGCTTGCAGCAACCCGCGACAGTGACGCCAACACAAAAGTAAGTCTGGCTTTTGCGGCCGGGTGCCGGCGCACCAAGGAATATTCACAAAGGGCGAGCCATGGCTCGCCCTTTGCCTTTGCAGCGGGCGTTCCTTCGGGGCTCTCCTCGACCCGTATCGCATTGGAAGCATCCCGCGAAAATTCCCTCTTGCCACTCCTGCTGTTAGTGATTAAGATACCCCCACACTTGGGGAGACCATGCCAAAAGAGAAACCGCGAGTAAACATCGGAGCGGTCATCAAAACCTATCGCAGCCAGCGCGGACTGTCGCAGGGCGACATCGAGCGCCGCACGGGGCTCTTGCGCTGTTATCTTTCACGCGTTGAAAACGGTCACACCGTTCCGTCCCTCGAAACGCTCGCCAAGATTGCCGAAGCCATGGATATTTCGCTGGCGGACTTTTTCCCGGGGACCGAAACGCCGCGCGACCGCGAAACTCAAAAAGCGCTCGGAGAACTCTCGCAGGACGAAATTCACTTCCTGGCGGAGATCAAGAAGTACAGCACCACGCTTTCCGATGGTGACAAGCGCCTGGTGCTGGCCATGATCCGCAAAATGGCCACCATGATCCCGGCCGTCGCCGTGAAGAAGTTGGTCGTGCGCCGCCCCATGGCGTAACGCTTCCACAAAATTGGTTTGGATTAGAAAAGCGCGGTTCTTGAGCCCCGCTTTTTCCTTTGCGGGTGCAGAATCCGTCAGCCGCTTTGTCCGCGGATGATGCGGATGGCCTCCGGCAGGGCCGCGCCGCTGCGGTCGTTGGAAGTGGACGGGACCTCGGGAGCGCTCGGTTCGTCCGCTTCGACAGTGCTTTCGCCGGGTGCAAGAAAGACGTTGGTTTCGACGGCGTGCTGCTTGGTGTAGAGGTCGTAATAGCGGCCACCGAGAGCGTAGAGCGATGCATGGGTACCGCGCTCGATAATACGGCCGTCTTCGACGACGAGAATCTGGTCCGCGCGCCGGATCGTCGAGAGGCGATGCGCAATCACGAACGTCGTGCGGCCGCGCATTAGATAGCGCAGGCCTTCCTGGATGAGGGCCTCCGATTCGGAGTCGAGGCTGGAGGTGGCTTCGTCAAGGATGAGGATGCGCGGATCGGCGAGAATGGCG
>QHYF01000350.1 GCA_003224075.1 Acidobacteriota bacterium | reverse complement strand
CGGTCCTCACTGTGCAAGCCGACGTGCGCTGAGACCTAAAGAGCAAGAGAGATTCCTCGCTTCACTCGGAATGACGGGCGAGGACAGGGCGAGTGGTGAGTGGCGAGTGGCGAGTGGGAAAGAACGGGTCTTCACGGGCCCGACCAACTTCGTCGGGGTAAACGCCAGACGCAAATGACGGTGCATGGGGCCGCGAGTCGCAAGGATGGCGAGATGGCAACGCCTGTACTACGGGCGAGTTGCGCGGATTTTTGAGAGGAGCCTATACTGGCGGAGAATCGCTATTGTCGGCGAGGATTGGACGAATTGGTGTATTTCGCGAGCCGACCGGACGAGAACAAGCCGGGCAGGCTCCGCCACTTGGGGAAGAAGGAAGGGCTGTAAGAATATAAAGGACAGGGTTCAACCAGACGTGGAAGAAGTAAAGCAGTTTCCGGCCGTGGAGCGCCGCCGCAATCTTGCGGTGGCCTCCGGGCAGCGGGAAAAGGGGGAGGTCGCCGTCTTCCAGGAGTTGGGGAAGGCACTGACGTCCTCCCTGCAGCTCGATCAGGTTCTCCGCACAATTATGGAGAAGATCGATGAGTTTCTGCGCCCGGACAATTGGTCGCTGCTGCTGCTGGATGAAGCTAAACAGGAACTGTACTTTGAATTGGCCGTGGGAAAAGCGTCGCAGGCGCTGAAGGACGTGCGCATCAAGATGGGGCAAGGAATCGCGGGCTGGGTCGCACAGCACGGGGAAACCGTGGTGGTGCCGGATACGACTAAAGACACGCGATTTTTCTCGAAGGTGGACGAGAAGACCAAGACGGAGACGCAGTCGATTGTGGCGGTGCCGGTGAGGTTTCGCGACACCTGCCTGGGGGTCATCGAGCTGATCAATTGCATCGGGCCGGAAGGGTTTGACCCGCGGGACCTGAAGCTGCTCGAGGCGCTCGCGGATTTCGCGGCTATTGCGCTGGAGAACGCCCGGCACGTGAAGAGAATTCACGAGCTGACCATCACCGACGATTGCACGTCGCTGTATAACGCGCGGCACATGGGTTTTATCCTGGAGACGGAGATTTACCGGTCGCAGCGCTACAACTACGAATTCTCGATCGTGTTCATTGACCTGGACCATTTCAAGCAGGTGAACGACACGCACGGGCACTTAGTCGGGTCGCGGCTGCTGGCGGAGATCGGGAACGCCCTGAAAGAACATTGCCGGCTGATCGATTTCGCGTTCCGCTATGGCGGAGACGAGTTTGTAATCTTGCTGCCGCAGACTTCGAAAGATAATGCCTTGAACGTGGCGCGGCGCTTGCACAAGTTGATCCGCGAATCTACCTGGCTTACCGCACAAGGGTTGAACATCCGGCTCACGCCCAGTATGGGCGTGGCCTCGTATCCCATGGATTCGCGCACCAAAGAAGGGTTGCTGCACCTCGCGGATGAGGCCATGTACCTGGTGAAAAACTCGAGACGGGATAGCGTGGCGGCGGCGAATATCGGGATTTTGCCCAATACGGCGGCCGCCGATTCGGCGGCGTGAGCGTCTCCTCCTTCTGATCGCTTTCTTACACTTCTATACAGTCCGCTTAAATTTTGCTTAACTGAGATCATGAAGCGAAGTGAAGCGGCGAAGTATGCGCGCTGGTCGGCAGCAACGGCATTGCTGCTGGCGAGCCTGACCGCCGGCGTGTATCTGGAGCGCAAATGGGTCGCGCATCGAGAAAAGGAAAAGGCACCGCCGCCGGCGCCGAGGGACGTGACACGGTTGGAGAGTGGCATCACATTTTCGAAGGCAGCCGGGAACCAGAAGATATTTACTGTGGAAGCGTCAAAGGCCACGGATTTCAAGGATAAAGACGCGAGCTTGCTGGAGGACGTGAAAATTACCATCTTTGGAAAGACGGGAGAGCGGCACGACACAATTCATACGCAGAGTTGCCAATACGAAAAAGTGGGTGGAAGCATCCTCTGCAGCGGCGAAGTGCAGTTCGACCTTGAGAGCGCCGCGGAAGCGGAGCGGGCGGCCAAGAAGCGGGACAAAGGTGCAGAGCAGAAAGTGCACGTGGAGACGCGCGGGGTGACATTTAACCGCGCCACTGGGACGGCGCGGACGGACCGGCCGGTGAAGTTTGTCTTTCCGAATGGGAATGGCGAAGCCGTGGGAGTGGAATATCATTCCGAAGAAGGGGCGCTGCGACTGCTGCGGGATGTGAATCTGTTTCTTACGCCGCCGGCGAGCAACGCGGCAGCGAAAAAAACCGCGAAGGAGCGTGCGCAAGACCCCGTTCATCTCGCCGGAAGGAGCCTCGATTTTGGACGGGATTCCCGGACCATGCGTCTTTTGGGCCCGGTGGAAGCGGAAACGCGCACGGCACGTTTGCTGGCTGGAGAACTGACACTCACGCTAGACAGCTCGTTTCGTGCTGAAAAACTTGTGGCCACACCGGGTGCGGATAGAAAGAAACCGCAGGTGGAATACCAGGGGACGGGCGGCCAGGCCGATTTGAGCGCAGAGACGTTGACGGCACACTTCGCACCGGGAGGATGGCTGATACGTCTCGAAGGAGCGGGAGGTGTACAAGGTTCGCGACGCAGCGGAGAAGAGGATGATGAATTCAGTGCAGAGAATGCCTGGCTGGAACTGCAGCCGAGAGTGGGACACCCGAAAGAACTGAATTTGAAGGGCAACGTGCTCCTGAAGACTAAGGCAGAACAGACCGGCGAGGCGCGAATGCTGCAGACTAACGCGCTCCTTGTGGCATTCGCCGAGGGCACAAAAGGCGGAGGCGGCAAGCCGAAGCGAGCCGAAACACTGGGCGCGGGGAGTATCGAGTGGACGGATGCGGCACCGCAAAGCGGAACGCCTGGAACTCCATCGAACGGTGCGGCGGCGCGGACAAAACTGCGTGCCGATAAACTCGAGATGGAATTCGGGGACGAAGGCAAGGCGAAACAGTTGGTTGCCACAGGAAATGTGCTGACGGAAAGGGCTGTAACGGGCAAGCCCTTGCAGACAGCGACGGCACAAAGCGGAGTTGCCCAACTGCTGGCGAGCGGCGGATGGTCACAGATGGATCTGCAAGGAGATGTGAGGCTGAAGGAAGGCGAGCGGAGCGGACAAGCGGACCACGCCGTGTTCGTCCGGGCAACGCAGACAGCTTTGCTGACTGGAAAAGCGCTGGCGCGCGACGCAACCACCGAAACGCAGGCACCTCGGATCAGTTTTGCGCAGACCACTGGCGAAATTCGGGCCGAGGGAGGCGTGCGGTCAACGGATTTCTCGACGAAGGGAAGCGGAGCGCAGCTTGCCGAGGCGCCGGCGAGTATCTCCTCGGATACCATGCAGGCGAATTCGAAAACGGGGAGAGC
>QHYF01000080.1 GCA_003224075.1 Acidobacteriota bacterium | reverse complement strand
CGGCTGTGCGGCGCGTAGAAAGGAATACTCTTGCTGAGCCAGTTGACGGTGCCTACCGCTGCCACGGCACCCGAGACGCCTGGATGCTCAAAGGGGTGTGGGCTGCCAGCGAGTGTGTCTGTGATCACTCCCGTAGCGAGCGGCCAGATGATGCCGACCAGACCCATGAGCGCGAGGGTGACCAAGCCAAGCGCGATCCCGCCGGTGTACTTTCTCAGGTAGGGCATGAGGCCGAGCAGGTTTTTCGACGCCGAGGCCTTCGCGGCTTTCTTCGCCCCATCGGCGGTGTTCAGGTTTGTCACTACCGCGCTCATCGCAGCCTCGACCTCGCGTCTTCCAGGGATCCCGCCTCGAGCAGGAAGTGCTCGTAGGTCCGGTCGAGCGATTGGTAGCGTTTGGTAGCAGGATTCCAGCGCACCCCGATCGGCAGCACGTGCGAATCGGTGGCGCCCTTCAGCGGCGTAAAGTAAAGTTGCAACCCCTTCTCTTCACTCTGCTCGAACTGCAGCCGCCAGCCAGTTATGGCCGTCAACGGCGTCAACCCGAGAAAGCCTTTCTGGTTTTTCAGATGTTCATCGCATCGCAGAAGTTCGGTCCACTTGCCGTCAGCATTTTCCACCACCACGGCGCGTGTCACGATGGTTCCCGGCAAATTGTTGGTTGGCGTCTTTGGCACGACGTTCGCCGCCAGAAATTCCTGGTTCCCGTTTTTCGCCAAATCTCCAAAGGCCAGCACCTGCGTCTCGCTCCCCAGCAGCGCCTTTGCCGCCGACAGAACGTCTTCGGGAACGATCGGCTCCGCGCGCTTGGTTTCCGCCTGCGCCGCAGGCTTCGGCGCATCTGCGCCGCATCCGCCCAGAAGAACAGCCAGGATCACAGGGTTTATGGAGAAAAGCAGCAGAATTCTCCAGGCATGGGCCGGGCCAACACCGCCGGCCCCACTTACGAAGGACGTCGCGCGGCCCGCCCCGTTAGCACACGAGCACTCGCTTTGTGAGCTTTTTTCCATCACAAGTCTCGCATCGCGAGCGTGATCTCAAACACTCGCCGGGGCTTCCTATCCCTACTCCCGTAGGCAGCGTACTCTCGTCGCCTGCAGCGCACGGGACCAGCCCAATCAAATGCGTAACACAGTAATTCTAGCTGTTGCCCGCCCTTCGTGGAAGGACTCCTCAAATCCCGTTTGCTCAAGAATTGAACGCGCTACCGCTGCGCCAGTATTGCGTCCAGCCGCGCTTCAAAGTTCTCTTCTCCCTCGGACCACAACTCGCTGCGTTCCACCGGCAAGGCCCGCTCAATCGCTTCGATCCAATTCAGCAGTTGTTGGATGTTTTCCCGCGTCTTGGCGTGATATTCCTTCAGGTTTCCGCTTGCCGCCATCCACTGCCGGAAGGTGTGTTCCACTGGGTGGTCCGAGGAATGGAGCGGATTCAACGCTGCCCCCAGGTCCAGCACCTTGCCGTGCCCCGTAAAGAAGTGCTCGAAACCCAGATCCGCCACAAAGTGTCCCGCGGTCGCTGCAATTCCGTCGTCATATTCCAGCCCGTGGCACGTCAGCTCCAGCGGCTCCGGTCGCTGCTGCCACTTCAAGCTCTCGATATCGAAACTCCACAGGTCCCATTTTGCACTGACAATGTACGCCGTGTCGGCGTTCAGGTGCTGCGCCGCAAGGGCCGCCACTTCCGGCGCACCATATCCGCCTGCGTGCAAATCCCACTCCCCGATAGGCGTTTCGCCTGGCTCGACAGCCTGAACGATCAATTCGTCGAACGAGCTGTGAGATACCGAAAGCGGGGCGGTCGTCAGGAACCGCGCAAATTCCGCGATCATTGTCTCCACGGAAAAATCGCGCGTCCATACGCGCAAGTATGCATGATTGGCCATGGTGCGCGAAACCTTTGGGATTATAGCGGGCTGGAAGCGAAGTGGCGAATCAAGCCGGCGGCAGCCCGCTGAATATGGCAGCAGTGGGACGCGCATACACTTAGCGGCCCTGTCCACTCTGAGCTGCAAGGGGAACTTGCCCGAGGGTCGGCGCAAACTCGGGTGTTCAGGAGCTGGTGTTCGCGCTCTTTGCGCGCGCGGGAGCTTCCGCGGCTGGCGTAAAGCTCTGCGCAATCTCTTTCAGCCGCTCGCGCATGGACTCTCCCACGCCGGCGAATACCTGGGCACAGGCCTCGCGAAGTTTTTCCTCCGCGGCCGCCGCAATTGCGGAAATCATCTCGCGCGATTGGTGATCCAACGACGCCACCGTTGCCAGCATCCATTGATTCGAGACATTCTCCAAGCGCTTCTTGTGCTGCTCCGCGGCGAGTTCGCCCATCTGGCCGTACACGTTCTGCATCTCCTTTTGATGCGCGTCGGTCATCGTCTTCCAGGAAGCGAGCAACGGCCCAAATCCTTCAGACACTTTTTTCTGCGCCTCTGCCACGCCCGACTCAAGCGCTCCGCTCATGGCCTCCTGGTAACGCCGCAGGAAATCCTCTTGCTCGGCAGTTAGCCGCTGCCCCAGCTCCACGCGCGCAGCGTCCTGTTCGGCGCGCGCGCCGTCCGTGGAGCGCTGCAGCTCTTCGTTAAATCCTTGGAGTTCTTGCCGGCCAGTGCGCTGAATCTCATCCGTGAACGCCGCCGCCGTCGTATCCGCCGCTTCCGAAAAGAGCGCCCTTGCCCGCTCAAATGCGTCCCGCACAACCTCTTCCATCTGCGTTTGCGCGTGACCCACGAAACCGCGGCTGGAATGATCCAGTTCGCTGGCGAATACGCTGGATATCTCTCCCGCTTTCTCCCCCAACTGCTCTCCAGCGTGCTCCACGGCCTTTTCCGAGAGGTTCTGAATCTGTGTCTGCGCTTTCTTTTCGTACCATTCCGCTGACTTGAAGAGCTCTTCGACCACCTCGTGCTTCAAGTCGCTGACCTTTGCTTCCAGCTCTGTCAAGCTGCGGCCAGTGACCGCTTGCGAAGAGTCCTGCAGGATTTGCTCCACGGTTTCAAGACTTTCCCGGAAGCGCGCAAGTGATTCTGCAAACGCTTCGTCCGCCGCGACGCGAATGCGGTCCTGCTGCAGCGTCAGCGCCGCATCCAGAAGCGAACGCCCTCCCGCCAGCCGGTGAACGGCTTCCTCGGCCCGCGTGACATGCGGCTGCACCATCTCTTCGACTTGTCTGTCAAACCGCGCCAGTGACTGACGGCACGCTTCTTCGAAGGTCATGTGAATCTTCGCATTGATCTCTTCGAACATCGCCTCGGAACGCCGTTGCACTTCCTCGCGATGCGGGCTCAGCACAGTTTCAATTTGCGCTTGAAACGCCGCCAGCGCCTGCTGCTGCGTCTTCTCCATTTGCGCGAATTGCTGTTCGAGCTGCCCGCTCGTTTCGCTGGCGCGGGCCAGCACCGACTCCAGCCGTTGCGAATGCTCCTGCAGCGCATCCCGGATCGCGGCCATCCGCTGCTCTGATTCAGCTACTGCCCCTGCGGCAGATTCCCTCACGGCAGTGACGTGGCCCGCCATCTCTTCCTGCAACTGCGAGATCAACCCGCGCAAGTGCTCGTTCAATCCGCCGGCCGCGCGATCCTGCGCTTCGGCAAGCGCGCTTTCGATTGAACCCCGCAAGCGGGCTTGTGCAGCTTCCAGTCCGCTCGAAAACTGTCCGTGCCACGAAGCTTGTGCCTCATTGAGCGCTCCTGTTACTTGTTGCTGAATCGCTGAAGCTGCCGCGTTCAGGGCCTCGAGCTGCTTTGCTATCGCGTCCACGCGCTGTTTGGCCGCTTCATCCATCGCTTGCGATGCGGCTTCCGCACGCGCAGCAATCTGCGTTTCCGATTGTTCCGCATGGACCTTCACCCGGGCGGCCGTTTCCTCCGCCTGCTGGCAGACCGTTTTCAGAGCTTCCGATGTGCTTGTCAGTTGCTGCGTTTGTTCATGGCGCTGCACGGTGGCTTCCTGAATGAGCTTCGCGGTCAGGTCGCGCGTGAGTTGTTCAAGTTGCGGTGCCAGCCATCTTGGCAATTCCGCTCGCAACGCCTCTGCACCTGCCGCGTGGGCCGTCCGTGAATGCTCATCCGCTCCCTGCTGGAATTTTTCAATCGCCCGCGCCGCCTCATTCCCGATTTCCTCGCGTCCTGCGGCAAGCTTTTGTTCCCATTGCTCGAATGACAGCCGCCGCTCGGCTGATACTGCCTGCGAAGCCGCTTCGCGTGACGCCGCCAGAAGCTGCTGCTTGGCATCAGCGACAAGCCGCGCGACTTGTCGCGCCAACTGCAAGGACGCGTCCGTTGTGTTTGTCGGAGAAGGGAACACCCGCAAATTATCCGCCTCGATCACCGTCGGAAGCTCCGCCTCGCTCAAGACTGCCGTATCCTCGGGCTCAGGCACAGGCGATGGCAATTGTGGTGTTTCCGGCGCCGCTTCCGTGCTCGTGACAACCGGCACCGTATCAGGGAATGCAAACCAATCTTCAGGCGGAAACGCGATGCCCCAGGCATTCCCGGGAACTTCCAGCTCCAGGGCCACTTGAAAGAGCTGCCGCACCGTGCGCGGCCGTTGTATCCACGCCACGCGTCCTCGCACGGTGCGCGGAGGCTGCCCTGTTTCCGCGTGGGGAATCTCCATCGTCACCCACATATTTTTCAGGACGTAATGCTTCGATTGGTAGCGGCACCCATGGCAATTGATGATTAGCGACGACGTCCGCTCCACGAACGGCCGCCCCAGCGCATCCACACCCGTTACTGCAAGAGGCACCGCTTGCACGATTCGCGTGCTGCGGCGTTGCCTCAACTCCGTGCCCGGGTTGGCCACGTTGTCGGACACCATCTCAATCGCTTCGTCGGCATAATTGCCGCCAGAATCGTTCATACCAACCGCCGCCGTCCCTCAGTAGTGTTATCAGATTTGGCGAGAGCAAGTGGCAACCGCCAGCGCCACTACTTTGTCGCATTGCCTTGTGGAGTATCTTCCGAGGTCGGCCTGCGGAGAGTTCCAGTCAGGAACGTCCATACTTCTTTTGCGACCCAGATTGGCCCAACCAGCAAATAAATCGGTCCCTGGAAAAACGCCGGATGGTTCCCTTCGATCCGGTGGCCGAGAAAGAGGAGCGCCCATCCGCCCAAGAAAAAACCAGCTCCTAAAATCCACTTCATGAAAATGAGAAGGATAACCCCTGCAAAAATCAGAGGAATTCCAACGCCGTGCAGGAGCTTGTTCCAAGCGGACCCGTGTTCGTGATCGTACTGCGCCATGTAGTGCGCCAAGCTCGGCATTAGCGCACCTCCTATCAGCCGCTTCGCGGCTGTCACCTGGCGGGAGGACAGCCACCATGCACATCAAACTCTATACCTAAATCAGGCTGTTTGCTAGCGGCGCCTAGCAGTACTGATAGTTGTAAGGCTGTTCGGCTATTGCGCCCGCAATCTGAGCTGTCGCTCCCACCTATTTAAATGGCTTAAACGCCCGGACACCTTTTCACGCTTGAGGTTCACTGCGAGCAAATCGAAGTTGGCGCAAATCCTTCCGACTGGAAGGATCCTACAAATCCCGGCGTCCTTCCATGGCTTTCAACATGGTTACTTCGTCGGCATACTCCAAATCAGCGCCTACGGGAATCCCGACTCCGATGCGGGTCACTCGGACGCCGAGCGGCTTCAAAAGCTTCGAAAGGTAAACTGCCGTCGCCTCGCCCTCCGCCGTTGGATTCGTTGCAATAATAATCTCTTCGACCGTGCCGCCCTTCAACCTCTCAATGAGCGACTTGATATGAAGCTGTTCCGGCCCGCGCCCCGAAAGCGGAGAAAGCGCCCCGCCCAGCACGTGATACATGCCGCTGTAGGTGCGCGTTTTCTCAATTGCCAGGATGTTGTGCGCCTCTTCGACCACGCAAATTGTTTTTCTGTTCCGCGCCGGTCCCGCGCAATACAGACACGGATCCGCATCCGTGATGTTGTAGCAAATGGAGCACGCGCGAATCTTCTCTCTTGCGTCGCGTATCGCCTCCGCCAGCGCCAGCGCATCCTCCGGCGCGGCCCGCAATAGATGAAACGCCAGCCGCTGCGCGGTCTTCTGACCGATACCCGGAAGATGTTTCAGCTCATCGATAAGACGTTCGACAGGAGCGGCAAAATCAGGCATGAAGCATGTGTAGCATAGCCGCGCGCATCAGCGCAAACCACTGTACCAAAAAACCTGCGTAGGGCGGCTCTCTTTTCGATGCCGCCGATAAAGGCATCAAGCGTCTCTCGCCTGCCCTTTAGTTCGCGCAGTCCTCAAGAGAGAACGCAACGCGCATTTTTGATAGCAACTTTTTTCGGATTCATCGTTTGCAGGGACGACCACAAGGCGGGTTTGCAGCGAAAAGCGTCTTTTCTTTGCTAAAACAATCCGGGAATCTTCATTCCCGCAATTCCCGGAATACCGCCGGCGAGGTTTTTCATCTGGCTGGCGAGTTCTTCATCGACACGCCGCGACGCTTCATTGACAGCCGCGCGAATCAAGTCCTGGAGCATCTCCTGGTCCTTGCTCGCGAATACATCCGGTTCGATTCGCACGTCGACCACTTGCTTTTGGCCGTTCATTTTCACCATAACCATGCCGCCGCCGGCCGAAGCTTCAACGGTCACGGAATTCACCTGCCGCTGCAGGTCTTCCTGCAGTTGCCGGAATCGCGAAAGCATCTGTTGGAGAGCGCCGACTTCCATCAGGATTCCTCTTGGCGTCGTTTCACTTCGGAGATCTTCCCGCCGAAGCGTTGCAGCATCGATCGCACCATCGGATCGCGCTCGAACTGTGCGCGCAATTCTTGCGTGCTGGACGCCGCGCGCGACGCCGAGGCGGCGGCCGCTGCAACTAACGCAAGTTTAGCACAGACGCGTACCGCTCGGCCCAGCACCTTGCTCGAAATGACACGGAGCCTTTCCAGCGACTCGCGGCCTTCGATCATTTCCGCGAACGTCCGCTTGTCCGGCGAAAAATAAATCCGCAGCTCCGCGCCATCCAGTTCCCACGCGCTGCCCTGTTCCACCAGTTCGCCAAGAAATTTTTGTTGCCCCTGAATCGCCGCCTTGATCTCCGCAACTTGCTCTTCCGTAATTCCGCTCACTTGCACCACTTTGCCATTGCTCTTCGCCGGTGCGCCGGGATTTTTTTCCAGGATTGCATCATTTCGCGCTGCGGATGTGCCAACTGTCGCCGTGGATGCAGAGGCTCTCGCCGCGGGTCTGAACGCAGCTCCCGTCCCTTGCGCGTTGCTCCGCGCCACTCCGTCATTGATTCCGCTGCTTGGCGCACCGCTCTTCAACTCCGCCAGAAGCTCTTCCAGAGGCGCGAGCCGCGACGCATTGATCAGCCGCAGCAATCCCATCTCAAGGTGAACTCGCGGATCGGGCTTCCGCCGCAAGTCATCATCCGTCTGCAGCAGAATCTGGAAAAATCGCGTCAAGTCCTCTTCGCCGAATAGCGCCGCAGCTTTCGCAAGGGCAGGACGCTGGTCCGGTGTCGCGGCAATCAAATCCGAATCCGGCCCGCACACACGCGCAATCAGCAGGTTGCGGATGTGCCGGATCGCTTGGCGGCAGAAATGCTGCAGGTTGCGCCCTTCCTTTTGGAACGCGTGCACGAGCCCCAGCGCGCGGTCCGCCGATCCTTCTGCAATCGCGCTGACCATTTCATTCAGCGCATCTTCCGGGACCACGCCGAGGAGCTCGCGCACATCTTTATCCGGAATCGTATCCCCGCAGTACGCTCGCGCCTGTTCCAGCAGAGACAGAGCGTCACGCAGGCTGCCTTCCGCCATTCGCGCAATCACTGCGATGGCACCCGGCTCAATCTTCAGATTTTCCTTTTGCGCGATTTCTTCAAGCCGCCCTGTAATCTCCGCAAAGGTCAGCGCACGAAAATGAAAGTGCTGCGACCTCGATCGGATGGTATCAACCAGATTTTCCGGCTCGGTCGTGGCCATCACGAAAATCACGCGATCCGGCGGTTCTTCCAAGGTCTTAAGCAGGGCGTTCGACGCTTCGCCCGTCAGCATGTGTGCTTCGTCGAGAATCACAACTTTGCTTCTCGAGGATGCCGGCGCATATCGAACCATCTCGCGTAATTCGCGGATCTGGTCGATGCCGCGGTTCGAGGCCGCGTCGATTTCAATTACATCGAGCGAAGTCCCCGCTGCAATCTCTTTACACGAACCGCATTCTCCGCAGGGCTGCGGCGCCGGTCCTTTCACGCAATTCAGGGCTTTTGCCAAAATGCGCGCCGCTGTAGTTTTTCCAACTCCGCGCGCGCCGGAGAAAATGTACGCGTGCGCTACGCGATCATTCTTGATCGCGTTTTTCAGCGTCTCGGTTACGTGCTGTTGTCCGACAAGATCCTCGAACCTCTGCGGGCGCCACTTGCGCGCTATGACCTGGTAGCTCATATGGAGTCTTCAGTTTTCAGTTTTCAGTTCTCAGTCGTCAGCGAGTGAATCATGCCATGTATCTTGCAATGACTTTCTCGTTGAGAAGTAACAGCCGGCGCCAGCTTCCCGTCGGTAGTCCCTGGGAAACTACAAATCCGGAACACAGATTTTCCTTATTAGAAACTGACAACCGTGCACTGGAAATTTTCCCGGCGAGAGGAACTTCGGGTGATCTGCGGCACCCGAGGCGTTCCCGATACCGTTGCTCCCTTCCGGGCCTGGCGGGGTTCGCGGGACCTCGTTGCACAGAGCCCGAAGTTCCACGCTCCGGCGGTCGCGCATCCTTCTACGCGTCCGCAAAGAAAAGTCTAGCACAGCGCCTCGAACGCAGCCAGAAAGCGAGAGCTCTGTCTCTTCAATATGCGTTGCGCCGATCGCTTCTTTCGCGTGGAAATCCTGCTCCAACTCTCCGCGCGATGATTATGACTTTGGCTTTGCTGCCGCCGGCGCGTCGGGGGGCTGTACCTCGGATGGATTTACCCAATTCACTTTGAACGGCCCCGCGCCGTGGACTTGCACGATGGTCTCGCCCTTGCACAGGCCGAAGTGCCGCATCTCCTTCGGCATTGTGAGGAAATTCCCGACGTTCATCGTCTGCAGCTTTGCTTCGTCAAACGATTCTCCCATCCCCACCAGAAAAGTCCCTTTCAACACGGTCAGGTGTTCGTCCGTGGGGTGCCAGTGAGCGGGAAGTTTGATTCCGTCGGCACACCGGATCCGCAGGACGAACGGCGCGCCTTCCGCGTTTGAATCGCCCGAAACTGGCGCCAGGTCGCATCCCTTCATGATCGGCGTCCATTTCAGATCGCCGAAATGCACGATCTTGTGCGCCTCCGCGCCCTCTTTCTTTTCCTGGCTGTACGCTGCCGTTGCCACCGCCGCGATGCCAATCAGCGCTACGCAAACGCTTCCCAATCGAATCTTTCTCATGTAAGTTCCTCCGTCGGAATAAATTGGCCAACCAACCCGGCAAAAGATACTCCTCCATTCACCTGTGGGCAAGACTCGTCAATCTCTCGTCCGCCAATTGATACATGCTTGTCTTTCACTCGCTTAATTCCTTGCAAACGTCATCAGAAATGCTGGCGCTACAACCCAGAAATCAAGTAACCTGGTTCCGGGATGGACATCCTCCCCATCCTCCCCGTCCCGACTTGGTCGGGGCCGGGTCCGCGGCGCCAGCGGAAGATACTGAGGCATCGCCTCAATGTCGCCTCACGAAACGAGGCCAACTCGCCCTTTCAGGTGAGCAGGAGGAATCAATGAGAATCGTATTGTCTTTTCTTTTGGCGGCCGCACTCGCGTGCGCCGTCGCACCCACGTGCTATGCCGAACCTCGTCAGGTTATGCAGGGCACACAGGTTCATCTCACGCTTTTGAGCGGCATCAGCACTGCCGTCGCAAGAGAGGGGGACCCGTTCGTTGCCGTTGTGGCCGAGCCCGTCTATCTCGGCAGTCAGTTGGTGCTTCCCGCAGGCACCCGCGTCAACGGCATCATCGGCACGGTCGAGAAGCCCCGGCACTTTTCCGCTTTTCGTGGCCAGGCCTACTTGAATCTCTCGTTCCGTTCTATCGAAGTCGATAGCCGCCTGATTCCGGTCCAAATGAGCATCATCGAAATCGAACAGCCGCGGGGGCAGGCCGACGGCAAGCGCCGCAAAGATGTGAAAGTGGAGGAAGGCCAGGTCGTTGAGGAAAAACACGACATCAAGGGTGACGTCGTCGCCGCGACCGTCGGCACCGGCGGCGGCACGCTCATCGGCGCGGTCTTCAGCCACGTCGTGCGCGGCTTCGGGTTCGGCTTGGCTGGCAGCGCCGCTTATATAGTGGCGCGCAAGGGAAAGGACGTGGAACTTCCAGCGCAAACCGGCATGCTCGTTCGCATGGACAATACCGTCACGGTGCCCGTAACCAGCGCCAGTAACATCAGAGATTCCGGAACTCGCTGACGCACGCCAAAAACGAATGCGCCGCTGATGGACAATCTCACTTTGTCCACGCGGCGCATCTGCTCATATTGAGTAGTGGGGGAGCTGTGGGCCCAGTCTTTTGGCCTCTCTCCTATTTCATTGTCTAGCCCTTATTTTCTTTTCTGTGATCTGCGTGCTCTGGGCTCCGTGTGCTAAGCATCTTTCTTTGCTCAGTGCTTGGGAAAGTTTGGATCCGCCTTCACTTCATTGATTTGCTTGGTGTGACGTTCGCTGTGCGCCGCGATGAGCAGAACAAACTCATACCCATCCAGCTTTCCGAGCGGGCTGTCCGCCACATGATCGCGCAGACCAGCGGTGGTTTTCAGGTAATCCTCTGTCACCGCGCGGCTTTCGACGAAGTGCTTCATGGAGCCCTCCGGCGATCCGAAGCGATTTGTCGGCACCAGCGGCTCCGGCGCCTGCACCTTGTTCGTGCGGTCGGGAATCATCGCCAGGACCGCCTCGTCGGTCTTCTTCACGTCGCGGCCTGGTTCGCCAGCCGGCGCCACCATGACCTTTTCCTTGACCATGCCGCGGATAAAATCCTCAGACGCCGCAATGTGCTCCATCACCTGCGCCACCGACCAGCGGTCCGGCGCAGGCTTGAAATTCCACTGCGTTTCCGATAGTCCCTTCGTCGCTTCCAGAACATTCTTTTTCGTCGTCTCCAGATACTGCAGCACGCGGTCCTTCTCCGCCTGCGTTACTTCCTGTGCTGATGCGGCCGCTGCCCCCGCCCCCGCTACCGCTACCAAGAGCAATGCGATTAACACCCCTGCCAGGGACTTAGTTTTCATTTTCGCTTTCTCCTTTTTTTTGACTTCGGTCGGAAACGCGGAACTGTGAGGATACCAGATTTTCCATCCTCGTGCTGGCTCGTTCGAGCCACGGACGCGCCAGGGCACGTGTCACGCCGCGGCACCGCCCGATTTCTCTTGCGAACCCTTGTCATAGCCGTCCCGTTTCAGGTAGCGGTACAGGCTGGTGCGTCCAATCCCCAGAATTTGTGCGGCCCTGAGTCGATTGCCTTGGCACATTTCCAGCACGCGCTGAATGTGCAGCTTGCGTATCTCATCGAGGGCCAGCGGCTTCCAATCGTCGCCTTCCAAAGAACGTGCGCTGCGGTGCTGCAGATGTTCCGGCAAATCGGCAATATCGATGAAGTTCCCCGCCGTCGTAATGCACGCGCTCGAGATGACATTCTCGAGTTCGCGCACGTTGCCCGGCCA
>QHYF01000349.1 GCA_003224075.1 Acidobacteriota bacterium | reverse complement strand
AACCATCGCCGTTGGCGCCGGTTTGCCCGGCGCGAGCCCGGAAACCATGGCCTCCGCAGTCGCTACGCCGCTCGAGCGGCAATTCGGCCGCATTGCCGGGGTCACGCAGATGACTTCCTCGAGCGGCCTCGGCTCCACGGGCATCACTCTTCAGTTCGATCTCAACCGCGATATCAACGCCGCCGCGCGCGACGTTCAGGCGGCCATCAACGCCGCTCGCAGCCAGCTCCCCGCCGATCTTCCGGGCCAGCCCAACTACCGCAAGGTCAATCCTGCGGATGCTCCGATCCTGCTGCTGGCGCTGACCTCGGATAACGTTCCGCCTGCTCAGATTTACGACGCTGCCGATTCCATCCTGGCCCAAAAACTCGCGCAGGTCGAAGGTGTTGGCCAGGTCTTTGCCTGGGGCAGCTCACGTCCGGCTGTGCGCGTCGAAGTGAACCCCTATCAGCTCAACAGCTACGGAATCAGCCTGGAACAGGTTCGCAGCTCGCTGCGGGCGGCCAACGCGAACCTTGCGAAGGGCGCGCTCTCGGACTCCAAGCAAACTTGGGCCATTTCCGACACCGATCAGCTCTTCAAGGCGTACGAATATCAGCCTCTGATTGTCGCGGGCCATCAAGGCGCTCCCGTGCGCTTGCGCGACGTGGCCGAAGTCGTTGATTCCGTCGAAGATACCCGCAACCTGGGCCTCTCCGGCGGCAAACCGTCCGTCATTCTTGCCATTTTCCGCCAGCCCGGCGCCAATATGATCGAAACCGTGGATCGCGTCACCGCCCTTCTCCCGCTGTTGCGTGCTTCGATCTCTCCCTCGTTGCACCTGGGCGTCATCATCGACCGCACCACCACGATTCGCGCCTCCGTCCACGACGTGGAAATCGCGCTTATGATTTCCATCACGCTCGTCATTTTCGTGGTGTTTGCTTTTCTCCGAAACGTCTGGGCCACCATCATTCCCAGCGTGGCCGTTCCGCTCTCCCTCATCGGCACGTTTGGCGTCATGTATCTCGCTCACTATAGTTTGGACAATCTCTCGCTCATGGCCCTCACCATTTCCACGGGCTTCGTCGTTGACGACGCCATCGTGGTCATCGAAAACATCGCCCGCCACATCGAAAACGGCATGAAGCCCTTCGAAGCCACCATGAAAGGCGCCAGCGAAATCGGCTTCACCGTCCTCTCCATGAGCACTTCGCTCGTCGCCGTCTTCATCCCGATTTTGTTGATGGGCGGCATCGTCGGCCGCCTCTTCCGCGAATTCGCCGTCGTGCTTAGCGTCGCCATCGGTGTTTCCCTTTTTGTTTCTCTCACCACCACCCCCATGATGTGCGCCCGCTTCCTCCACCCCGAAACCGGCCGGCACAATCGTCTCTACCGTTTTTCCGAGAATGCTTTCAATCGTGTTCTCCGGATTTACGATGTTTCTTTGCACTGGGTTCTCCGCCATCAGTTTCTGGTCTTGCTGCTCACCCTGGGCACCGTGTGCTTGAACATTTATCTCTTTGTGCGGACTCCGAAGGGCTTCTTCCCGCAGCAGGACACCGGCCGCATCACCGGCCTGATCCAGGGCGATCAGGACTTGTCCTTCACCGCCATGTCGCAGAAGATGCGCGTCTTCACCGACATCGTCCTGCAGGATCCAGCCGTCGACACCGTCACCTCCTTCGCCGGCGGCGGCAGCGGTGGCAGCACCGCGCGCATGTTCGCTCAGCTCAAGCCGCTCAGCGAGCGCAAGATCAGCGCCGATCAAGTCATCGCCCGGATTCGCTCGAAGACCGCGAAGATTCCCGGCGCCGCTTTGTACTTGCAGGCCGTCCAGGATCTCAGCATGGGCGGACGCTTTGGTGGCGCGCAATACCAATACACTCTGCAGGCCGACAGCCTCGAAGACCTCACGCATTGGGCTCCGATCCTCATGAATCGCATGAGCAAGATCCCGGAACTCCGCGACGTCAATACGGACCAGCAGTTGAAGGGCCGTGTTTCCGTTCAAGCCATCGACAACACGCTTGGCGACGCCTTCGGCCAGCGACAGGTCTCCAATATCTACAAAGGTCTGAATCAATACCACGTTGTGATGGAGGTCGCTCCGGCCGCCCAGCAATCGCCCGAAGCGCTCAAGTCTGTATACGTTCCCTCAAAGTCCGGCAAGCTCGTTCCCCTCAGCGCCTTTGCCCACTACGAGCCGTCGAACACCGCGCTTTCCGTCAACCACCAGGGCTTCTTCCCGGCAATCACCCTCTCCTTCAATCTGGCGCCGGGCGCCTCTCTCGGGCCCGCCGTCGAGCACATTGAGCAGGCCCGGCGCGAGATCAAAGTCCCGTCTACCGTTCATGCCACATTTCAGGGCACCGCTCAGGCCTTTCAGGATTCACTTGCCAACCAACTGGTTTTGATCATTACCGCGCTTGCTGCTGTTTACATCGTCCTCGGCATCCTTTACGAGAGCTATATTCATCCCATCACCATTCTTTCCACCATTCCTTCCGCCGGCATCGGCGCGCTCCTTGCTATTCAGTTCATCAAGTCCGATCTCAACATCATCGCGCTCATCGGCATCATCCTGCTGATCGGCATCGTCAAGAAAAACGCCATTCTCATGATCGATTTTGCGGTTCAAGTGGAAAGGGAAGAAGGGAGGTCACCCGTCGAAGCAATTTACAAAGCCTGCCTGCTGCGTTTCCGGCCCATTCTGATGACCACCATGGCGGCGCTCCTCGGCGCTATGCCCCTGGCGCTCGGCGCCGGCGTTGGCTCCGAACTTCGCCGTCCGCTGGGCATCACCATCGTCGGCGGCCTCATTCTCAGCCAGCTCCTTACGCTTTTCACCACGCCCGTCGTCTACATCTACATGGATCGTCTGCAGTCCTGGTTCCAGGGCGCACGCGCTCGCCGTCCCGCTGCCGCGCCCATCCCTGCGCATTCCGACTGACCTCGTTTGGCGTGCGGCGATACCTCCCTACGCGCTGCCGATCAACCACCCCGTCAGAAAAACCAGCAGACCGCCCACGATCACCTGAAACGCCGCCTGCAAAAAGGGCGTGTCCATGTAACGGTGCCGCACATAGCTGATGATGCCAAGCTCTATCGCCACCACGATGACAGCCACAAGCGTCGCCGCATGAAAATTACGGATCAAGAACGGCATCGTGTGACCGATTCCTCCCGCCGTCGTCATCAATCCGGTGACCCCGCCGCGCAGCCACGGCGATCCGCGGCCTGTCAGCGATCCGTCGTCGGAGAGCCCCTCTGAGAAAGCCATTGAAATGCCGGCGCCAATCGATGCCGCAAGTCCCACCAGAAAGGCTTCTGAACTTTTCTGCGAGGCAAATGCCGCGGCGAACAGCGGCGCCAGCGTGGAGACCGACCCATCCATCAGCCCCGCCAGGCCGGGCTGCACTACCTGCAGAAGGAACAGCTTCTTATGCGAAGCTTCTTCTGCTTCTTTCGCGCTCGCGGTCAGATGTTTTTCTTCCAGTTCGCCTGCCGTCTGTGTGTGCTTCCTCTCTTCGTCCGCAAGCTGATTCAGCAATTCCCGCGTCGAAGCGTCCGCCGTGCGGCTGGCAGCTTTGTGATAAAAACGCTGCGCCTCCAGCTCCATCAATTCCGCTTGCTTCCTTGCCACCTTCACGCCCAAAGGCCGGACCAGCCACACGGGTCTTCGTTGCAGGAATCCTTTTACGTTTTCCCGCCGGATCAGCGGAATGTGTTCCCCGAACCGCTGCCGGAACATCGCGATCAGCCGGTCGCGGTGCACCGCCTCCTCTTCGCGCATTTCTTCGAACATCTGTGCCGTCGAGGGATATTCGTCCCGAAGCGCATCCGCGAACTCCCCGTAAATCCGCCCGTCTTCCTCTTCCGCGCCGATGGCGATCGCCAGAATCTCTTTCTCCGTCAAATCTTTGAATTTTTTCAGCATCGACCTTCGTCCCTTCACTTCATTGAGGAAGAAGAATCGCACAATCCTGCCGCTCAAGTCATCCTGAAGCGATGAACCGGATGCGTGCATGCTCCGCGCAACGATTTAAAAATTCAATGATGGTGAACCGAAAAACAGCATTTATCCTTTGGGAAAAGGGGCAGGGACGCTGCTGTGAAGAAAAAAATCGGGGTTGTCCGGCAAGCTGCGCAAGTTCATAATCAGAGTGTCGTTATGAAAGAAGCTGCCGAGAACGCGCCTCTGAAGGAACTAGACGATTGGGACGATTTTGTCGCCGCCCGCTATCGTCAGGGCAAATCGGAAGAAGAGTTTCGCGACTACAAAGCTGAAGCCAATCCCACCGTGACGGAGTTCTACCGTCAAAACCACGCTGGCCAGACTCTTGATTTCGTGTTGAGAAAAAAGGCCGAATACTGCGGCTTGAAGCGGGGCAAGAAAAGTGTCTGGGAAATGGCGGAGTACCTGAATACGCTGGTGGACGACAGCGATCCCGACACCGATTTGACCCAGATCGAGCACCTCCTGCAGACCGCCGAGGCGATTCGCAAGGATGGTCATCCGCGCTGGTTCATTGTGGCCGGTTTTGTGCACGATCTCGGCAAAGTGCTCTGCCTTTATGGGGAGCCCCAATGGGCCGTAGTGGGTGACACGTTCCCCGTCGGATGCCGATTCTCGGAGCAGATCGTTTTTCCTGAATTCTTTGCCGCCAATCCCGATAGCGCGATTCCCGAATACCAGACCGATTATGGCATCTACGAACCGCACTGCGGGCTCGATAAGGTTCATCTCTCGTTTGGACACGACGAATACATCTATCAGGTAACGCGGAGGTATCTGCCGGAGGAGGCGCAATACATGCTCCGGTATCATTCCTTCTATCCTGAGCACAAACATGGTGCTTACCGGCATCTGATGAATGAACACGACGAGCGCATGTTTGAGTGGGTGCGGATGTTCAATCCCTACGATCTGTACTCCAAGGGCCGGGAGCGGCCGAAGAAAAAAGAAATTCTTCCTTACTACGAAGAGCTCATTTCAGAGTTTTTCCCCGACAAAATTGACTGGTGATGGTTTAAGGGCACATACGTTCGTACGGCGCAATCCAGGCGCGCCGCCGAGGGGGCGCCTCTCGTCATTCTCTTCGTG
>QHYF01000079.1 GCA_003224075.1 Acidobacteriota bacterium | reverse complement strand
CCGAAGAAAAAAGAAATTCTTCCTTACTACGAAGAGCTCATTTCAGAGTTTTTCCCCGACAAAATTGACTGGTGACGGTTTAGGGGCACATACGTTCGTACGGCGCAATCCAGGCGCGCCGTCGAGGGTCCTCGATGTAAAAGGCGCCTCTCGCTATCCCTTCGCGTCTCCTGTTTACCTTTAGTAGACAACGCGTTTGCGGTTTCTCGCTCCTTCCGATCTAAATTGTATAATTGTAGTTAATCGGGTGGTACCTCGCGTGTGATGTCCCCACAGGCAATGTTTGTGCGCAGGCGTCCCCCTGCGAACGATTGGCAAGGTCAAGGGAGGGTTCAATGGTACCCAGCTTCTCTCGCAAGCTGCCTTATGCCGTTGGTGTGTTCGCCCTCGTGTTAGTGGCCTGGATGGTCACGGCAACGGCCACGAATTTGGGCGCACCTTTGCTTGTGTCGACGAACTCCAGCGGAGTCGCAGGAAACGGCTTCAGCATCCATGCCAATTTCTCTCCTGACGGTACGCACCTGTTGTTCTGGTCTAACTCGAACAATCTTGCTTCCAGCTCCAACCACGGCTTCCAGCAGCTCTATATCAAGGACCTGACCACGGGCGCGGTCGCGTTTGTGTCCGCTGATGCGGGCGGCATTGCGGGAAATAACGCTAGCACGAATCCCAATAATTCCTGCCAGGTTCGCATGTTCTCGCCGGACGGCACAAAGGTTGTTTTCGAGTCGGAAGCGACCAACCTTGTGTCAGGCGGCACCAACGGCAACGCGCATATCTTCGTCAAGAATCTGACGACGGGGACGGTCACGCTAGAGTCGGCCGACGCGAACGGTGTCCAGGGAAATGGGAACAGCATGGATTTCGCGTTTTCGCCGGACGGAACGAAGGTGGCCTTCGATACTTCGTCCAGTAACCTCTTGCCGACTGCAACTCATGTACAGGACATCTTCGTCAAGGATCTGACAACGAACGCCGTCATGCTAGTGTCGGCGGACGCCAGCGGAGCCGAGGGCAACGGCAGCAGCTCTTGGCCCGTATTCTCCCCGGACGGCACAGAGGTCGCGTTCGTATCCTTCTCTAGTAACCTCGCGCCGGGCGCAACGAATTCCACTGCTCAGGTTTATGTCAAGAATATAGTAACCGGGGGCATAACCCTTGCTTCGACGGACGCCAATAGCATCGAGTTCAGTGGACAGAACTTGCTTCCCATGTTTTCACCGGATGGCTCGAAGGTTGCCTTCAATTCGCTCTTGCCCACCGGCAATCGCGAGATCTTCATCAAGGACCTGGTGACGGGTGCGCTCACGCTCGTGTCGAGCGATGCCAGCGGCGTCGAGGCTAATGGCAACACCAGCCAGCTCGCGGTGTTCTCACCGGACGGCACGCAGGTTGCCTTCGAGTCCGAGGCCACAAACCTGGTGCCCGGCGGCAGCAGCGGTCAACAGGTCTTCATCAAAGATTTGGCCACTGGCGCCGTAACCCTTGCGTCCACTGACGCCAACGGCGTCCAAAGTAATAGCTCCAGCAGCGATCCAAATTTTTCACCCGACCGAACAGCATTAGCCTTCCAGTCCGAAGCCAGCAACTTAGGAGTCACAAACGGCACGTTCCAAATCTTCGTGCGTCAGATCTTGGTCGCGCCCGCGGTGACGACGTCGCCGTCCAGCCTTACGATCACAGCAGGACAGACTGCCTCGTTCACCGCCGCAGCCACGGGGACTCCGGCACCTACAGTCCAGTGGCAGGTGAGCACAGACGGAGGCGTTAGCTTCAGCAATATCGCCGGTGCGACTTCAACCACGTTGACGTTCACGGCCAGCCTGTCGCAAAACGGCAACCTGTACCAGGCGGTGTTCAGCAATTCAGCCGGCAGCGCGACCTCGAGCGCCGCCACGTTGACGGTGATCAATCCAGCGACGACGACGGCCCTGGTGTCTTCGGCGAACCCGTCCGCCTTTGACCAGCCGGTAACCTTTACCGCCACAGTCAGCTCCCCAGCGGGCATCCCGACCGGTACAGTGACATTCCTGGACGGGGCAAGCAGCCTGGGCACTGGAACGCTTGACTCTTCGGGCATGGCTACGCTGACGACGGCTTCTCTGGCTGTCGGCGCACACTCCATCACCGCGTCTTATGGGGGGGACACGAATTTCAACCCCAGCACCTCATCCCCTTTATCACAAACAGTGAATAAGGGCGCAACGACGGTAACGGCAATCTCTTCGGCGAACCCGTCCACCTTTGGCCAGCCCGTAACCTTTACGGCCACAGTCAGTTCCCCAGCGGGCATCCCCACCGGTACAGTGACATTTCTGGACGGGACAACCAGCCTCGGCACTGGAGCGCTTGACTCTTTGGGCATGGCTACGCTGACAACTGCTTCTCTGGCCGTCGGCGCGCACTCCATCACCGCGCCTTATGGGGGGGATGCGAATTTTAACCCCAGCAGCTCGTCCCCGTTAGCGCAAACAGTGAATAAGGGCGCAACAACGGTAACGTCAATCTCTTCAGCGAATCCGAGTGTGTTCGGACAGGGCGTGATCTTTTCGGCGGCGGTCGCTCCGGCTGCGCCCGGAGCTGGCTCCCTGACAGGCACGATCACCTTCCAAGATGGGGCAACTTCGCTGGGCACTTCGGGTATAACCAACGGGCAAGCATCGTTCACGACGTCATCACTAGCCGTGGGTTCGCATTCGGTTACGGCCGTTTACAACGGCGACGGCAACTTTAATGGGGCGTCGTCTGCGCCTGTGACGCAAGCCGTGAATAAAGCGGCAAGCTCAACGAGCGTGGCCTCTTCCGCCAATCCAGCAGCTTTCGCTCAGCCAGTCACCTTCACAGCGACGGTTGCAGCCGTAGCTCCCGGCGCGGGCACGCCAACCGGGGCAGTCGACTTCCTGGATGGAGGCACTGCGCTGGGCACGGCCTCGCTCACAGGAGGACAAGCGACTTTCACGTCGAGCTCGCTCTCGATCGCTTCGCACTCCATCACGGCCGTCTATGTGGGCGACGGAAACTTTAATGGCAGCACTTCCGCGCCGCTAACGGAGACAGTGACCAACACAACGGCACTCGTCACCTTGAGTTCCTCGCCCAATCCGTCCCTTTTGAATCAGCCCGTTGTGCTAACAGCCAAAGTAGCCGCGGTTCCCCCGGCCGTGGGCACACCTACGGGTACGGTTGCTTTCCGGGATGGTGCAACCGCGCTCGGGACAGCCGCGCTTAGTTCCTCGGGCGTTGCGACTCTCACTCTTTCGACGCTCGCCGTTGGCTCGCACTCGCTAACCGCCGTGTATAGCGGCGATGCCGATTTCAGCGGAGCCACTTCCGCCGCGCTCACTCAAACCGTACAATACGCGCCGGCCGGAACCAGTTGCGACGGCGAGGCGGGTCACCAAATCCTGCCACCCATTGACCCGGCTGGCCCAAGCGTGTTCAAACAACGCCGGACGGTTCCTGCTAAGTTCCGCGTCTGTGACGCGAATGGAATATCAATTGGCACGCCGGGAGTTGTCTCGAGTTTCTTCCTTATCGAGATCTTGAAGGGCACAGCTACGTCTTCAGTTCAAGATGTCGTGGAAACGGACATCCCGGACACAGCTTTCCGCTGGGATCCCACGAGTCAGCAATGGATCTTCAACATCACTACGGCCGATCTTGCGGCGGGCAACACGTACGTCTACGCCATCACCCTAAACGATGGCTCGGTGATCTATTTCCAGTACGGCCTGAGATAGTGGCGTTGGGCCGCGGTCGCGCCGCGGAGTTTGGCAAGGTGTTTCCGCACGACCCTACCCTCTGATCCGGGCGCTGCGAGCTACCTGTGCGCTTGCTGCAACGACGCAGAACGGAATACTAGATCTGGCACTGCTTATCCCCAGTCCTTCTGTCCCCTATCGGCCCACCGCCCTTTTCCACACAGCCTGGTCTTTCCTTTGTGGTACTTCCGTACTACGATTCTCACGGAACGGCCTACTTCCGGGAGGGTACGTTTCCGCTATAGGTTGATTGTCGCCCTCGGCTTACACTCTTTTTGGAGAAAAAGCGGCATCTCTCCGGAGAGCACCCTTACATGGCGACCCAGCAGGACCCGATGACCAAGAAGCTCCCAGCAGGTGGTTCTCCCAAGCAGCCGCGCTCCAATGCCGAGCGCCGGGGCAGTCGCCGCTGCAAGATGACGCAGCTCATGCGCATTCGGCCTTCCGACCCGAGCAAGGAGCACTTTGATGACATGCGGGGCTCGATGAGCCTCTCCCGCTCCGGAGTCTATTTCCAGTCCAGTGAGGCTGGTTATGAGGTCGGGATGCGGCTATTTGTCACTATGCCGTATTCGCACGATCCGGCTTCTTTGAACCGTGAGTACCTTGCGGAAGTGGTTCGCAGGGACGTTCTTCCTACGGGCATGTTCGGCATCGGGATCAAGCTCCTGATGGAAATGGGAATCCAACACACTTATAACTTTGGTGCCCGCACCCCTCGTTAGTGCACACGGGACGGTCAGCCATTCCACTCATCGACTTAAAACAAGAACGGGCGTCCCAGGGGTTCGGGACGCCCGCTCTCGTGTTTGGGGGTGGAGAGATGGATTTAGGACGCCTGCCCGAAAATCCTCAGTGCACGGTGTCTCAATATTCCCAGCTGCCGGTTCAGCGGATGCTTTCGCCCCAGGAAGGCCAGGATAGGGGAGCGGCGCTGCGTAAGCTTGTTCATAGCGATGGTCAGCCGCACGTCGCGGCGCGCATATTTCAGCCCAGCTTGCAGCGCCTCCATGGCGTCGTCGCGCCGCCCGGCGGTCGCGTACACTTCAGCAAGATTCAAGTAGAGTTGCGCCTGATTTCGCTTCATTCGAACGGCGGAGTCGCACAGCTTTTCCGCTTCACCCCACTTTTGTTCGGAGCGCGCCAACACCACACCCAGGTAGGACATGTAGTAAGGATTGTTTTTTTCCAGGTCCACCGCGCGGCGCATGTGAGGCAGGGCTTTGTTGGCGTAGTTGTCTCGCAGGAGTGTAAGTCCGGTCTTGAATTCGCGGAAGGCTTCCGTATCCATCATCGGCTCACCTCATTCCACCGCAGCGCGGGCCGTTGGGCTGCCGGCCGCTTGGCGGTTGCAGGAGAATAGGATTTCCAGGAATTTGGGAAGATCCCGCGCGGCGCGGTGGAAACTCGCGCCAACTCCGCCTGCGGGCCATCCAGAAGAAATGTCCCGCACGGCCAGGCGGCGAGCGGAACAGCGGGCAACGCGGTTACGAGATCGGTTCCCATCCCAGTCACCAATCAACGTACGCGCCCTTTTATTCGGAATCTACTGACCAGGAGGACAGTCTTGGGCCAGCGGCACTGGAGTTGGAATCAAACGAGATAGGACAGGTGCCTTAGGTGCCTTGCGCTCGCTCTCGGACCATCTCGCGATTTGCGATTCCGCCCTCCAAATTCAGCGGTAGGACTCGGCCAGCTTGCGCTCTGCCATCGCGCCTTGTTGCCGCGGTCTTTTCAACCGGGAGCGGCAGGGATGCCAATTGTGCTAAACGCGGGCGTGTTCGGCGTGGATTTTGCCGCCCTTCATGCGAGCTTCATAAATCGGGAATTGTCCCGCAAGTTCAGCAACTTGTTTGCGGACGCGCTGCTCCATTTCGGCACTGCCAATGTTGGCCAAAACGTCGGCGATCCAGCCTCCGAGCTGCTCCATCTCCCCTTCGCGCATCCCACGGGTGGTCACAGAGGGGCTGCCCAAGCGGATTCCCCCACCTTTCATGGGCGGCAAGGGATCGAACGGAATGGAATTCTTGTTCACAGTGATGCCCGCGCGGTCCAGAGCCTTTTCGGCGTCGTTCCCGGTAATGCCGCGGGAGTGGACCTCGATCAAGAACAGGTGATTGTCGGTTCCACCAGTCACAATCCGGAATCCGCGTTTGGCGATGGCCGCGGCCATGGCCTTGGCATTGGCCACGATCTGCTTCTGGTACTCCTTGAAGGACGGCTCCATGGCCTCCTTCAAGCACACGGCTTTTGCTGCGATGGTGTGCACCAGTGGTCCGCCCTGCGTTCCGGGAAAGGTCAGCCGATCGAGTTCCTTGGCAAAAGCGGCCTTGCAGAGTACCAAGCCGGCGCGCGGCCCGCGGAGGGTCTTGTGCGTGGTGGTGGACACGATGTCCGCGTGCGGTACGGGGCTCGGATGCAGTCCAGCGGCCACGAGTCCCGCGATGTGCGCCATATCCACGAAGAAGAGCGCGCCCACGGACTTGGCGGCTTTGGCGATACGCTCAAAATCGATAATCCGCGAATAGGCACTAGCCCCAGCGACGATCATTTTCGGCTTGTGCTCATGCGCCAGCCGCTCGATTTCGTCGTAGTCGATGCGCTCGTCTTCTTTGCGCACGCCGTAGGCCACGAACTTGTACATACGGCCGGAAAAATTCAGCGGATGTCCGTGGGTCAGGTGACCACCATGCGACAGGTTCATGCCCAGCACAGTGTCCCCGGGCTGGAGCGTGGACATGTAGACCGCCACGTTTGCGGAAGTACCCGAATGGGCCTGGACATTGGCGTGTTCCGCGCCAAACAATTGTTTGGCGCGGTCGATCGCCAGTTGCTCCACTCTGTCCGCGAACTCGCAGCCGCCGTAATAACGCTTTCCCGGATAGCCCTCCGCGTACTTGTTCGTGAAGATTGACCCCATGGCTTCCAGCACGGCTTCCGAGACGAGATTTTCGGAAGGGATCAGCTCCAGGCCGGTGGCCTGGCGCTTCGCTTCTTCGCGTAACAGGTCCGCGATCTGCGAATCGACGGTGTCCAGGGGGCGGTTCATGCGGTCATTTGCCTCGGTGGTCTTGGTCATGGAGTAGCCTCGTATTGCCCGACGCGGTTGCTCGCCCTGCGTGGGCGGTGAGGCGATTCTAGCGGATGGGTGCCGGGAAAGCCACTTGAGGTGACCAGAGACTCGTAACTAGGGAGCAGAACAGGTTGTGCGCCGGATGATTGGGAACTCGCCAAACTCGTTGGTCATCGCCAGGGCGATCGGGCCTTTCCGGCCCTGCGGCACCACTGGGATGCCTTCAGGGCGGTGATCCAGATTCGCGATGATACGCTCCTTAGGGATTTACATTTGCCCGGGGACCGATCTATACGCTGCCATATTTGTGCAAGGCGGACCACATGACGGGGGGACCTTGGAACTTTACTCCGATGCCGTAGCGGTCGTCGGGCAGCTTCCGACAATAAATGACCGTCCCCCAGGCCGAATCTTCGTTCAGTGGAGTAACCCGTACTACGTCGCCGGGTTGCCAAGGGTGTTTAGAGAATACGCGAGCTCCGTGCGGACTGATGTTGTCGGTGTATGTTTTTTCTCCATCGGTACCCGCAGGTATACAGTGTGCGAGGCCCACCACGGCGATGATGGGGAGCCGCCTTTCCGTTCTGCCACTGAGCGTGTGGTCCAAAAGTGTGTCGCTCAGACCTTGGCTGGGTAAACCTGGGGTGAGGTGGCAGGCCGATTCGGCTTGAAAACGTTCATCTAGGTCTTCGGCGGGAAGCGTCTTGATTCGGCGCGTCGATGGTTCCTCTGCATGGTCCGGTGCTGGGTCGCGTGATCAGTTGCTTGGAAACTACACCAGTTACCTCACGTCTCCATTTGGATACCATTCGTCTGCACTCGTAACAATCGAGTAAAAACCCTAATACTCTATCCCCCGATTGCTGTAGTACCTAAGTGGAAATTCGATCCGGGTCGCGAATCCCGTAATTTCCTTTCCGCGCGTAATCTCCATGAGACTGATGTGTCGGTGGCGAAACTCGACGAGGCGATTGCCGGTCATTCTTTCGCTCCGGACAATTGATCCAGCGCACCTCGGAGCAAGATGACGATGGGCTTTCCACCGCGGCCAAGAAAGGTAAGCTCCAAGTCGCCGGAGTTTTCCACCTCACCGCGAAACTCACCAAACTGATTTGTTTCCGTGTTGATTACATTTTCGCGGCCATCCGAGAGCGTGACTTGCACGTCGCGACCAACGATCTCCGGATGGCTCACGTCTAACAACTGTCCGGTGACGACCAGGCGATTGCGCTCCGGCTGCGCTTCGATTTGGATGTCGATCTGATAAGGCTCGGCCCGGTAGAGCATCTGTCTGATGCGCATGGCAGCGGAGCGCGCGCCTGCTAGGGCCGGGTGCGAGAAGCTGTCGAATAGCAGTTGGATCAAGCCGCTTGTTTCCTGCCGCTTGGCGGCCCAGCCAGCCGTTGCGAAGGCTGCCTTGACCACGCGAACGCTTTCCGCGGCAGGTTGGTAACTGGCCTCGACCGCCGCCGCATTGGCTACTTTCTGCCATAGCTCCGCCGTCCCTGCATAACATTTTCGGCGCGTTCCTCGGTGCTTCTGCATCGACTTTCGTCGATCGCCAGAAACCACGCGGTTCACAAAATCACTCCATTCCACAGCCGCAAAGTGCTTCATCTCTGTTCCCCCATTAGCCTTTCTTTCTGTCATTCTTTCCGCTTCTCAGCGGATGGGTCAATTCAACGTTCCTGTGGAATATGGAGAATTTCAGGTGGAGAAAAATATAGATCAGCCGGAGATGACCCTAGCGCTTCTTCAGGTGAATTCCGCAATTAAATAAGTGAAACAGCTAAGAAAGTTTTTGGCGTGCGGGCATGATTTACTGGTCGGAACCGATAGCGATACGCGGCTTTGCAAGAGTTTGGCTCATGGGCGCCAATGCACATGCTGTGAAGGTCCTTCCGCCGTGGCTTCCTGATTCATGCGGGGAAGAGTGGGGCAGTCAAGCGACAGTATGGGCAGGCACGAGGAAGCCCTCTCATTCGGCGAAACGAATGATATATTCAACGGGTCTTGCACGCCGGTTCGTGCCGGAATCGCCCGCCAGGGGCGCTGAACCTCAGATGTCAAGGAGTCCCCGCCCATGAAGACAAGTCTCTCGAACGCCGAGACGCGCTCCTCGCGCCGGGGCAAGAAGGTTTCCTTCCTCATTCTAGTCTGCGTGGCATTACTTGGGTTCCTCGCCGTGACGAAGGGGCTCCATGCTCAGGGGAAAAACCCTCTTGCGGGTGACCCAAAAGCCGCGAAGCTGGGTGAATTTGAATTTCGGGCGAACTGCGCCTTTTGCCACGGACTTGGCGCGCGCGGGGGAGGCCGCGGGCCCGATCTGACGCGAGCGCAGAAGCGCCACGGCAATTCAGACGCCGACCTGTTTCGAACCATCAACGAAGGAGTTCCCGGCACGGCGATGCCGCCGAATGGAGCGACGCAGCAAGGCGTGGGCATGACCGAAGAGGAGATCTGGCAAGTCATCAGCTACATTCGGGGCGTGGAGAAAAAAGCTGATGCTGCGTCGGTGGGGAACGCGGCGCACGGCAAGGAACTATTCTATGGCACCGCGGCCTGCTCGACGTGCCACATGATTCATGGCAAGGGAGGCCGGCTCGGGCCGGATCTCAGCACCACCGGCTCGGCGCGTTCCACGGAATACATTGTTGAGTCCGTGCGCAATCCCAGCCGGCGGCTGGCGCAGGGCATCTCCGAGGCCATGAAAGAGTTTTCGCAGGAGTACGAGACCGTCAAGGTGGAAACCGCGGACGGCACGAAGTATGTGGGGGTGGTTCTGAATGAAGATCATTTCACGTTGCAGATGATGGACACGCGCGAGAACCTGCACCTGTTTGAGAAAGACAAGCTGCGTGCGTTCGAAAAAACGCGCGAATCGCTGATGCCGGCCTACGATCAGAAGACGCTGAGTGAGAAAGATCTACAGGACATCGTGGCGTACCTGCTGGCGGTAGGTGCCCAATGAATAGCTCGTTCATAAAATGGAGAATCAAAAGGAGATTCCTCCTCACAGGGTGGGAATCTTCGATCGCTTCGCTCGGAATGACAGTCTTGGGCGTTGCCGCACTGACTCTGTGCGCCATCGGAACGTGCTTTCTGCCATCGGCGAACGCACAGGTGACGGCGCAACGGCTGCTGGATTCCGCGAAGGAGCCGCAGAACTGGCTGATGTATTCCGGCGATTACGGCGGACACCGTTTTAGCGCCCTGGATCAGATCAATACATCGAACGCGGGCGCGCTGGTCCCCAAATGGGCGTACCAGACGATGGCGGGGGGCAAATTCGAAACGACACCGTTGGTTGCTGACGGCATTCTTTACGGTACGGGACAGGACAACCGCGCGTTCGCGCTCGATGCGCGCTCAGGCCGGCCCATCTGGCAATATCAGCGCGCACTGCCGGCGGATATTCGGCCGTGTTGCGGCCGCGTGAATCGCGGGCTGGCCATCTTGAGAGATAAGGTTTTTCTGGGCACGCTGGATTCTCACGTCATCGCGCTCGACGCGAAAACAGGGAACGTGGCGTGGGATGTCACCGCGGTGGATTATCGCGGGGGCTACAGCATCACGCTCGCGCCACTGGTGATCAAGAATCTTGTGATCATTGGCGTGTCGGGCGGGGAATACGGCATTCGCGGGTTCATCGATGCGTACGACACGGCGACCGGCGAGCGCAAGTGGCGCTTTCACACAACTCCCGGGCCGGGGGAGCCTGGCCAC
>QHYF01000348.1 GCA_003224075.1 Acidobacteriota bacterium | reverse complement strand
TCGTGCCGGTTAAGGGAAGCGTGGCGCAACTGTACGGGGGCTGCGTGCTCGCGGAGTACAAGAACCTTTACATCATCGGGACGTCGCAATTGCGCTATGGATTCGGGCCGGTGGTTACGCCGGGAGTGGACCTGGTGGCGCGGATGATGCTGGCGCAGGACCAGATGGAGCTTTCGCTGGGGCTGGTGATGAAAGAGTCGGGCGCGCGACTGCCGACGACGCATCTTGTGGATCCACATGCGGCACTGCGCGGCATTCGCAGGGGCAAGCGGCTCCTGCCGCTGCTTTTGTGGAAGGAAAAGAAGCTGCGGAAGAAGCTGGCAGCAAACGGCAGCGCTCCGCCGGTATTTCCGGCAAAGCCAGCGACCGATCCCAGCGTTGAGGTTTTCTAATGCCGTTCTTGAGCGGGGCCGTCGCGGCGGTGACGGGAGCGGGGTCCGGCATCGGCCGAGCGCTGGCGCAACAACTGGCGGGCGCTGGCTCAGCGCTGGCGCTTGCGGACGTTGACGAGGCGGGACTCCTGCGGACGGCGCAGTCGCTCGGAAAGACGAGCGCAGCGGTCACAACGCACTTTGTGAATGTGGCCGATGAAGAAAGCGTGAGCACGTTCGCCGAAGACGCCGAAGCCCGGCACGGACGCGTCACGCTGCTCATCAACAATGCGGGCGTTTCATTGCACGGCGATTTTGAGGAAATATCGCTGGAAGATTTTCGCTGGCTGATGAATGTCAATTTCTGGGGCGTGATTTACGGAGTGAAGTATTTTCTGCCGATGCTGAAACGCGAGCCGAGAGCGCACATCGTAAACCTTTCGAGTGTTTTCGGACTGGTGGCCCCGGCGGGACAGGCGCCGTACGCCGCCAGCAAATTTGCCGTGCGTGGGTTCACGGAAGCGCTGCGCCACGAACTTCAAGGCAGCAACGTATGCGTCTCCTGCGTGCATCCGGGAGGCATTCGGACGCCGATCGCGCGGCATTCGCGGCTGGGCTCCGCGACGCCTGCATCCAAGCGCGAAGAAAATATTGCGCGTTTCGATCGGCTCGCGAGAACCGCGCCGGAAGCGGCCGCGGCCCGAATTTTGCGCGGAGTTGAACGCCGGGAGGAGCGAATCCTCATCGGCATAGACGCGCGCCAGATTGACATTTTGCAGCGGCTCCGGCCTGTTTCTTATTGGAAAACCCTGTCGCGTAAGCTGGAGGACCCGGCCTCGAGCGGCCATTGAAGCGCGGCGGGACAGACGTGGCTCCGTTTTGACTGGGCCTCTGCCGGAAGTTATACTTCACGGCAGAAGCAATGCTGCAGAAGGAGCAGCAGCACATGGGAATACTGGATCAACGGTTCGAAAAGAATTTCATGATTACGTCGGTGGACTACGTGCTCAACTGGGCGCGAAAAAGCGCCATTTGGCCGCTGACGTTCGGGCTGGCATGCTGCGCGATCGAGATGATCGCGTCCACGACTTCGCGGTTCGATATAGCGAGGTTCGGAGCGGAAGTTTTCCGGCCGTCGCCACGCCAGGCGGACCTGATGATCGTGGCGGGAACGGTGACGCTGAAGATGGGACCGGTGCTCAAACGCGTGTGGGAACAGATGCCGGATCCGAAGTGGTGCATTTCGATGGGGGCGTGCTCGAGCGTGGGGGGACCGTTCAATGCGTATTCGGTCTTGCAGGGAGTGGATCGAATCGTACCGGTGGACGTGTACGTCGTGGGATGCCCGCCGCGGCCGGAGGGACTCTTTTATGCGCTGCTGAAGCTGCAGGACAAGATTGACCAGATGACTCTGGCCAAGCGGCCCACGGAAGTGCGTTTGAGGCCGGAGATGGTGGAAGATTTCAAGCGCGAAGTGATGGTGGCCCAGACGCCGGAGCCACGCTAAGCTTAAGAGGCGGAAGGATTTAGCCCAGAGGCTGCAGAGAACCCACAGAAGGAGAGAGAAGAAAAGATGGCGTTTGCACGAACTGCCAAGACGAACGAGATCACCCCGGGGACCATTCGGGAATTTCAGGTGGAGGGCAAGGCAATTGCCCTAGCCAACGTCGGCGGAAAGTATTATGCGATCAGCAATACTTGCCTGCACCGAGGCGGGCCGCTGGGCCAGGGGGTTATGGATGGGAATCTGGTGACCTGCCCCTGGCACGGCTGGCAGTATGACGTAACGACCGGCAAAGTGGGCCAGAACCCGACCGTGGGGGTCGATAGCTACCCGCTGGAGGTGCGGGGTGAGGATATTTTCGTTGACGTAGGCTAAATCCACGTAATATGTTGAGTTTACAATAGATACGCAGGTCTCGCCCAAATGTGGGCATTTGGGCTCATGCACTCCCAAACGCGTAGAAATCTGCTAACACTCATATTTTGTTTCGCTTTTTGTGCGTCAGCGTGTATATTGCTGCCGACTCGAAGCCTCGATGGTGACACCGACTGCGGAACGACACTATTGGATTTTCAGCGCCGACCCGCACCACTATCATTGGGACACGCTGTTCGTAAAGGGCAAGGAGATGTGGCAGGGCGCCGGAGCGAAGCCCGACGCGATTCGTGCGCTAAAACAGGTGCGCAAGGGCGACCGCGTGTTGTGCTATCACTCGGCGCCTGAGCGTTCGCTCTATTCGATTGCCGAGGTCACGCGGGATCCCTACGCGGACCCGCACGACCACAAGGGAAAGAGCCTGGTTGCGGACCTGCGGGCATTCGAAAAGCTGCCGCGGCAGGTGACCCTGGCGGAGATGCGCGCGAATCCGGTGCTGAAAAAAATGAAACTGCTCAAGAATGTGCGATTGATCATTTCGGCGATCACGGACGCGGAATATCAAGAGATTCTGCGAATGGCGGGGATCGTCGCGACACCGGGAATTCCGCTGCCCTGAGACAATTCACTCCCGACAGGCGCGGCATCGCAACTAAGTGCAGAGCGGTAACCGGACCGTCTGAGGCAGACTGAATTGAGGTGAGAGATGGCTAGCATTGGCCGCTCGGGCATTTTCGCCGTCTGTTTTGCCGCGCTCACGGCGCTTGTCACACAAACTCCCCGGCACGATTCGATACTCGAAGGTGTTCCTTCCGGGAAGACGCGGGTGCTCGACCTAAGCTACGCGATCAATGACAAGTTGGTGCCGTGGCCTGGAGATGGGAAATTCTTCGAGGCAAAGGTAAACGCAACGATCGAGAAAAACGGTTATTTTACGAGGAGTTTCTGGATGCTGGAGCATTACGGGACGCATCTGGACGCGCCGGCCCATTTTCCGCCGGGAAAAACCACGGTAGATCAAATTCCCGTGAAGCAATTGTTTGGCCCGGCAGTCGTAATGGACGTCCGCACGGAGAGCGGCAAGGATGCGGATTATCTGCTTCCCGCCGCGCGCGTTGCGGAATGGGAGAAACGGCACGGACGGATTCCGGAAGGGGCGATTGTGCTGCTGCGGACGGGTTGGGCGTCGCGCTGGCCGGACGTGGAGAAGTACCGGAATCAGGATGCGCAGGGAAAGATGCACTTTCCAGGACTCTCCGTGGAGGCAGCAAAACTGCTGATTGAGCGAAAGGTCAGCGGGCTTGGA
>QHYF01000347.1 GCA_003224075.1 Acidobacteriota bacterium | reverse complement strand
GGTGCGCATCATCGGAATTGTTCTCGTCGTGAGCGCGGCCTCCTGGCTCGACCTCGCGTTGAATGGCGGGCCAAACGTTTCCAACCCGCATCTTGCCATTAGCGTCGGCGGTGGCCTTGGTTTGATCATGCTCCTGAACACTTGGGGCGTCGTCTGGCGTGTGCAGAAGCGTCTCATCGGCTGGGCGCGCACCAGCGCCGAAAAAGGTGTGCCGCTGCCGCCCGAAGCCGAGCGGCTGATGCGTTGGAACTATCTCACCGCGCGGACTTCGTTCTGGCTGTCGTTTCCCATGCTCTTCTTCATGGGTGCCGCCAGCCATTACCCGTTCCTCAGCACCATACCGCGCTAAATTAGGCGGAAGGCTTGTATGTCTGACGAGACGAACTACAACGTCATCACGGTTGAAAATGGCGTGCCGATCAAGGCCTGGACCAGGGGCGTGGCGCTCGAAGACCAGGCGCGCAAGCAGCTCTTGAACGTCGCTCAGCTTCCTTTCATCTTCAAGTGGGTTGCGGCCATGCCCGACGTTCACTGGGGAATCGGCGCCACCGTTGGCAGCGTCATCCCCACAAAGGGCGCGATCATTCCTGCCGCTGTCGGTGTGGACATCGGCTGCGGCATGATGGCGGTTCAGACCGATCTCAACGGGCGCGATCTTCCCGACAATCTGAAGGGCATTCGCGGCGCCATCGAAGCCGCTGTTCCGCATGGCCGCACCAATCACGGCGGGCGCGGCGACGTGGGCGCTTGGCGGGAAATTCCCGCTCGCAACTATGAAGTCTGGCAAACGCTCAAGCCTCGCTACGACGCCATCCTCGAAAAGCATCCGAAGCTCGATCGCGGCAATCACGCGAATCATCTCGGCACGCTCGGCACCGGCAACCACTTCATTGAAGTTTGCCTCGATGAGGCGGATATCGTCTGGTTCATGCTGCACAGCGGTTCGCGCGGCGTCGGCAACCGCATGGGCAGCTACTTCATCGAAGTCGCGCGCAAGGACATGCAGAAGTTTTTCATCAATCTCCCGGACAAAGACCTCGCCTATTTCTCGGAAGGCGCCGAGCACTTCGATGATTACGTCGAGGCCGTCGAATGGGCCCAGGATTTTGCGCGCTGGAACCGCCACCTGATGATGGAGCAGATCACCGGCGCGGTCCGCGATTCGGGTGAAGTGCGGCCCTTCCTCGCCGAGCTGAAGGCCATCAATTGCCATCACAACTACGTGGCGCGCGAACGCCACTTCGGCCAGGACATTCTGGTCACGCGCAAGGGCGCAGTACGCGCCCGCGAAGGCGACATGGGCATCATTCCCGGCAGCATGGGCGCGCGTTCCTACATCGTGCGGGGCAAAGGCAACTTGGAAAGCTTCATGAGCTGCAGTCACGGCGCCGGCCGCGCCATGTCGCGCGGAGAAGCCAAGCGGCGCTTCACCGTCGAGGATCACAAACGCATGACCGCGGGCGTCGAATGCCGCAAAGACGCCGATGTCATCGACGAAACCCCCGCGGCCTACAAACCCATCGAAGCCGTCATGGCCGCGCAGAGCGATCTCGTCGAAATCGTCCACACGCTGCGTCAGGTCGTTTGTGTGAAAGGATAATCGCGGGATGAAAATGAAAAGGGAGACGGGCCAGGTCTTCCCGCCTCCCTTATTTCCCCTCTCGGGGAACCCGGCCAGTCAGACGGAGGGCGACTGGCCGGTCGTGTGTTGGCCTGAGCATGAAACCCCGCAAAGGTGAAAAAAGTTTCAAGTGAACCAAAAAAAGTGACTTAGAATCACAGTGGATAATGAGCGCCGACCATCCGGCGCAACATCTCATGTCATCTCCCTCCCAACTGAATCCAGATAACATATTGCGTTTTCTGCAACTTAGAGGCGAACCTGCCTCCACCAACGAAATCGCTCGCGGTCTTCACCTGAAGAAAACCGACACCCGGCCCCTCTTCAAAATCCTCGCCAAGCTAAAGAAACGCCGCGCCATCGAGGAGCTACCCGGGGGCCGTTACCGCCTCCCGAACCGCAAGAAGGAACAGCAGGCGCCCGGCCAGCAGCCCCTTCGGCGGCCCGCGCCGCCACAAGAACGTCCCGCCCTGGCGAATCGCGACGAAGTAAAAGGGCGCCTCGTTCTCCACCAGGATGGTTATGGGTTCGTCGTTCCCGACGTCCCGGTGCCGCATCTCGACGGCGACGTGTTCATTCCGCGCGACGCCGTCGAAGATGCCATGCACGGCGACCACGTCCTGGCAAGAATCCAGCGCAGGGGCGGCGTCGCCGGAGCGCAGCGCGCCGAGGGCCGCATCATTCGAATCCTCGGCCGCGCGCATCCCACCGTCGTCGGCTTATTTCGCTATGGCCCGCAGCGTAATGTGGTCTTGCCTTACGACGTTCGAATCCAGCATGAAATCGAAATCCCTCGCGGCCAGGAGCTGACGCCCGGTCTGTCCAAGAAGCTCGGCTTCAGCGGCTCCGATGAAACTAGCATCCGCTTGCGGCGCATCCCTCGTTTGGATGAACTTGACGGGGCCGTGGTCAACGTCGAGCTGCTGCGTTATCCGCGCGGCGGCGCTTCGCCCACCGGGAAGGTCATCGAAATTCTCGGGCGTCCCGGCGATCTCGGCGTGGACACCGAGATCATCATCCGCAAGCATCACCTCCCGCATTTTTTTTCTGCTGAAGTTCTTGAAGAGGCCGAACACCACGCCAAACCGGTAAGCGACGCCGAACTTGCCGGCCGCGAGGATTTCCGCCAACTCCCGATTGTCACCATTGACGGCGAAACCGCGCGCGACTTTGACGACGCAGTGTACGTCGCGCGCCGCGCTGATGGCGGCTGGCTCCTGCAGGTCCACATCGCCGACGTCGCGCACTACGTTCGAACAACCACCGCGCTCGACCAGGAAGCTCGCCTGCGCGGCACCTCCGTCTATTTTCCCGACCGCGCCGTTCCCATGCTCCCCGAAGCGCTTTCGAACGGCATGTGCTCGTTAA
>QHYF01000346.1 GCA_003224075.1 Acidobacteriota bacterium | reverse complement strand
TGACGTTTGATGCGTCGCCAAAAGCTGTCGGGAAGAAAATTTCCGCACGTTGCCGCCGAAAGAAGTTCTTTCTTCACAATCGACATTCAACTTTCCGCTGTTAAGTACGGCTCAGTACCACTTCGGAGGCTTTTCAAGATGAACTTTGATGATCTGTCTCGGATCCATGATGTCGAACCAGCGGCCGTATGTTTTCCATCCTTCTGCAACTACTTGGACCAAGGCTCTCCCCAATGGGGCATCCGGAACATGGGCGAGCCCATCGCGGTTTGTCTTCACGTTCAGTTCCAGTTTCTTGTCCTTCTTTAATTTGCGCTCTTCAATGTACTTCACGTACACACTGGCATTTTCGACGGGCGCGCCCTTCTCGCCGCCAGTGACCTCAATGGTGATGCGCGTCTGCGTATCGGCTTTGGACGAAGGAGGCAGCGGCTTGGACGCCGAGGCCGCGGGATCCTGCGCGACAGAGCGCTGCGCCACAAGCATGCATACGGCGAAGCCAACGGATCCAAAAAGTTTAGCGGAAACTTTCATATCTTGCTGAACTCCATCCTCTACGGAAGAGCGGGCCTGGGTCAAGTCTCTCCCCATTCGAATTCGATGCCGAACGGAGCCGCTATGCTGCCCGGCGGTTCCCGTATCAATTTGTGCTGTGGCAACGAGAGAGTTTTCTGGCACTGCTCCGCTTTGTCGAAACCCACGCCCTGTCAGGTGGTACGAAACGAGTAAAAAAGGAAGCGCGGCAACGGTAGGTTCACAGCGGGGTCGAGTGGCTTGTAGAGCACCAGCACTTCACTCCCCACCTGCACCTTGTGCGCGCCCCAGTCGGACTCCCCTTGATACTGTTTCCCATCGAAGGCGACGAACTGATATCTGATGCTACGGCTGCCACGCCTTCCTCTTCTGAGCTCTGTCACGGTGCTGCTGACGAGCAAGTGATCTTCCGCCAGAACACTTTCCTTGCGATATTCAGCAATGGAAGTTCCAGTGAAGGCGAGGCAAAAGAGCAAGAACAGGATGCGAGGGGTAGCATCTTTACTCGTGAGCGCGACAAATGCTAGCGTCAGGCAAAGCAAGATTGCTATCCCGACGACGTGAATGCGGAGGCTCGTTCGTACGCTCTGCACGACTGCAATGGTAGTTTGGTAGGTTGTCTGCCGCAAGGTCGCTCAACCCTCTGAACGTAGTTCTCCGCAAGCTGCTAGAAACCTCGCACATTGTGGATTTGACTCACCTGAGAGGCTCCTGTAAGTTCTCAGGAAACTGCTTGGCAGGCAAGACAGGGATGTATCAATCATGGATATGGCTCCGGCCTATTTGGGGTCAATCATCCTGCCACCTGGAATGCTGTGCGATCCGGCGCAGAGCGCTCAGTGAGACGCAGACTCTTTGCCGCAGCAGGTGAGCTCCGAGCCAGTCGGAGTGACGCATGACTTTGATGCCGAGCGCATCGGCGTCACAGAGAGAATCTGCAAGGAGAAGATCATGGGTTTTGCCACCAACGCCATTCACGTCGGGCAGGAGCCCGATCCCGCCACCGGGGCAATCGTCGCGCCGATTTATCAGACCTCGACGTACGTGAACGAAGAGCTCGGCAAAAACAAAGGGTACGACTACGCGCGAACGAATCACCCGAACCGCAAAGCCCTGGAGCGCACGGTGGCCAAGCTCGAAGGCGGCCACAGCGCTTACGTTTTCTCTTCCGGCATGGCGGGAATTGATGCCGTGTTCCGGCTTCTGCGACCGGGGGACCACGTGGTTCTCTCCGAAGCGGTGTACGGCGGCGTGTTCCGCCTTTCGACTCAGCTCCTGGTGCACTTTGGCCTGGAATTCAGCTTCGTGGACACCGGATTACCCGAGGCCGTGCGCATGGCGCTGCGTTCGAATACGAAAATGCTGTACATCGAGACACCCGCGAACCCCACGCTGAGCGTCACCGACATCGCGGCGATGTCCAAGATCAGCAACGAGCGCAACATCTCCCTCGTCGTCGACAATACATTTCTGAGCCCTTACCTGCAGCGGCCCATCGAACTCGGCGCGCAAATCGTCGTGCATTCCATGACCAAGTATCTGAACGGCCACAGCGATTCGACAGGAGGCGCGGTAGTGCTCTCGCGACCGGAGGACGCAGAAAAAATCTATTTTGTCCAGCGGTCGGCCGGCACCGGCCTCTCGCCCATGGATTGCTTTCTCGTTTCTCGCGGCATTAAGACGCTGGCGGTTCGCATGCTGCAGCACAACGCCAACGGCGTCACCGTGGCGCGGCATCTTGACGCGCACCCCAAAGTTCGCAAGGTTTTCTACCCCGGCCTGCCGTCGCACCCGCAGCACGAAGTCGCCCGCCGGCAGCAGAAGGGCCCGGGCGCCATGCTGTCGTTCGAGCTCGGCTCGCTGGACGCCGCGCGGCGCTTCCTAAATCACGTGAAGCTTTGCTCGCTCGCCGAAAGCCTGGGTGGGGTCGAAACGCTGATTTCCCTTCCCGCGATGATGACTCACGCTTCCATGCCCAAGACAATTCAGGATCGCGTGGGCATCACCGAAGGACTCGTGCGGCTTTCCGTCGGCATCGAAGACGTGGAAGACATCATTGCTGACCTGGACCAAGCGCTGCTTTATGTCTAGTGCCGTTCCAACTTAGTGCGACGGCTCTGTGCACATCGCATCCGGCAAACAGGCAGGCACAGAGTTTCTCACGTTGGCTTCATTTAGTTGGAACGGCACAAGCTACGGCTGATTTCTTGGGAGCCGACCCGCGGCTCATTTGGCGAGTGCGCGCAGTTGTGAAATTTGCCCGTCATCAGGAAATTTGCGCGCTCGATAGCGCACCGGCACCAGTTCCGGCTCTCTCTCCATCAGCGAATTCACGACCGGCATCGCCTCATGCCAACCGACGGTGAGATGCTCCTTCTCCTTTACGTCCTCCATGAAGACGATGAAATCCGTTTCCGGAAGCAGCGAATCCACTCCATTCGACCAAACGCAATGGCTGAAAAGACTCTCGTCGGGCCGCTTGTACACCTGGCAACTGGCCACGAAAATGTCTTTTTCTTCCTGCTTATGAAGCTTGTCGAGATAGTTCTTCTGCTGGGCATAATCGATGCCATCGCGCTGTCTTTTCACGGAAAGCGCTAACTTCCTCAATTCCTGTTCTTCCGGCACATAGAGTTGCCATTTTCCATCCGTATGCGCGTAGAGATTAGGCGAAAGCGAATGACCCTGTTCGAAATGGCTCTCTTTTCCGTGCGTGAGCATCGCGGTGATGCCCGCTTCGTTGTATTTTCCGGTGGCCCACAACTGATCGCGATTAGGAACAAAGATGACGGGGTCCCCGTTCAACGCCAGCCGATGCAGGATGTCCGGGAGGAGGATCCCAGTCCCGAACCAATTTCCTTCATGCCGTTCGGGCTGGTCCTCTCGCGTAAATTGAGAATCGCCACCCGCAACGATTCCTCGAGAGCCACTCCCCATTCTTTCAGTGTGGAACGATTCACGTTCATGATGCTGTGTTCCGTGTCATAAGCCACGCCCGCGACCAAACCATCGGTTATTTTTTTGGTCGCGTAGTCGAGGTTGGAGGTGTCCCGGCCGTCGGACTTCAGCATCATGAGGGAAAGGCTGAAATAGGCGGGGTCCCGCACTACTGGCAAGAGAGCGGCCTTTGCGCTGGCAAAATCTTTGGGCGTCGAGGCGTCCTGCAGGAACGAAGAAACATAGCGCTGAATCACTCCGCTGCGCGCTCCGGGATCGGCGGCAGTGTAATCTGCAAGCGCATTATCGAGATAGAAGACCTTGTCGCTGGAGCCGACTTTGATCGAGCGCTCTTCGGCGTCGTGCTGGAGATCTCTCGCGCCGCTCTTTGCCAGGGCCTCTAAAACCTTCTTCACGAACTCCTCGCGCGTCGGCTTCCTGAGAAAAAGCTTGTCGAATATCCCCACCCGTTCCTCCGGTGCTTCCAAAAGCAAGGCGTGGCAAACCGCCCGCCTAATTTGCCGCTCTTTACTTCACAGATTCCCTCAGCCACGCCAGGTAGTCTTTTGATCCCCCAAGGATCGGCAGCGCGATGAACTCCGGCACTTCGTAACTGTGCAACTGTTTTACTTCCTTTTCCAGCTTCGCCAAGCGCGTCTCTGTCGTTTTAATCACCAGCAAGTATTCCCTCGCCTTCTCGAGATTCCCTTTCCATGTATAAAACGACTCGACCGGGCTCAAGATAATATTGACGCACGCCGCCAGGCGCTTGGAAA
>QHYF01000345.1 GCA_003224075.1 Acidobacteriota bacterium | reverse complement strand
TCCGGCTAATGCGCCTCACCATGGTTAACGATCATTTCTACCGTCTGGCCACGAACACCCGCGTCGCCTCGGCGATGCGCTGCAAATCGCTTGAGCCCAATAGGCCGGTCCCGGCATTGCACCTCCGCGCCGGCGACGTGTGGGGCGGGTCAACCTGGCCCCACGCGGGCGCCTTGTCACCAGGCAACACTGCTCCCTGGAAGAACGACGGGCCGGTTGACGGGATGCGGCGGGTCTATTACACCTTGTAGATCGGCGAGCGCAGCCGGACGCGGGAGAGCTGGGAGACCAGCGCTTTTCTGCCGCCGAATGATGGTTCCCATTCTTTGGCGCGGCTCATCCAGGATTTATAGCCGCGAACCACAGCAGAATAGAGCCGCTGAGAGATACGCTTCCCGGAGCTCGCCAGCCCGCGCAGTACGATCGGTGCGTTTTCTCTTACTTCTTTCTGCAGCCTGCGCCACGCGCGCTTGGTTTCGGAGTCCATGATCTGACCTCCACTCTGGGCTGTCCCCGCCATTTTAACGCCGTCCGCTGCCGCCGCCAAACAATCTCTCTGATGCTGCACTGATTTCCCCTTGTGCGATCTACTTTGCCCATTATAATTTTTGCAGAACACATCAGAGTTGATAATCACGGCTACGATGACCCCAGGAACTGGCGACTAACCATAGCCTCTCAATTGCCAAAACGCCCCGCGAACGTCGCATTTGCATCTATTCGAGAGCTCTACCTAGAGTTCGAGAACATTTTCCTTGCTGGCTCAAGGTCATTAATCACCAGCCCATGCGGCCACAGAATCTATTGTTTTGAGCACCATTTCTTTCATATGGCCGGAATAATAGTAAGTGGGGTTCCTGAGTTATCAATGAAAACAGAGAAGCCCACTATCTTAGGAACGCACGTAGGTTTCGCTCACTATGAAATGATAGAGGGTGGCTCTCGCGGAAGACATCTTCGATCAGCCTACGAAACTCTCGCCAATCCTGATGAGATATGGGAAGACAACCCAAAGGCCAAAACAGCGAGGTGGGTTTACATCAAAGAGTACGACAGCAAGCCCTATTCGTTCTCAATTGCGTTGACTGGAGATTCCCACACTCGCTCTACTGTCATCGTTCCGTTCAGTAGTTTTCCGGTGGCACGTAAGAATGTCAAGAAATGGCGGCAAGGAACGAGAATCCATCCGGCTTTGTTGATATCCTAGGGACGCAGCCCCGATCTATCTTCCAAAAACACCACAGCCACCTTCTAAGGTGGCTGTGGTGAGTACGCTGGCGGGATTGCACCGCCAATCTTTTGTCTGACTGTCATTATGATGAACCAAATCCCACAAAAGTCAAGGCAAATCTTGTAACACCTTTTAAATGTGTACATTAGACCGGGGGCCGCATATGCCAATTCCCTGGTGGATGCCCAACCGCAGCTACTCCGTCCAAGTGAAGTACTTTCTTGGGGGGAACATGGCGCGGCGGAGCAATTCCCCGCCGCAGCGGTGGCGGATCTGCTCCGACCAATTCACCCAGCTATGCTCGCTTAGCCCAAGGAAGTGCCGTGCATTCTCATACGGCGCGAGGCCCAGGTAGTAGAGGCGGAACATCACCATGCGTGAGGCATACTCCGGCCCGTCGAGCGCCGCCTGGCCGGCCAGCGCAAAATCCGCCACCCATTCATTGAGACGCGCGCGAAAGTCCGGCCGCCACAGGAACTTCCCNNNGTGTCCTTCCAGTTCAGCGCCGAAACGCCGCGCTTCGTCTCCAGCACCTCTCGCGCGCCGCGGTACACTTCCCAGCACACGTCAAATGCCAGTTCTGGCCTTACCGGCACAGCGCCACCTCCGGTTTGAAGCTCATGATTCCTCCGAGGCCCACACTTTTGAAATTCAGTTCACCAGCGTTTGCGCCGAAAGCCGTCGAGCGGCGCCTCGCGAGCCCCGGCCCACCCACTTCCTGCGAATCGCGCGCTTGAGCCGGTACTCCCAGATGGTTCCGAAATCTTCGCCACGCAAGATCGTACGCACCGCGCGCGGCCGCTTCTGCACCAGGAACGCGCCAAACTGCGGCTTCCGCAGGTGCCGCAACTGCGCGGAAATGCTTGCCGGCGGGTAATGCGTGAGCTTGGCGAGCTCGTCGAGCGTCAGCCACGTCGCGCATCGCCTGGCGCTCAGCATCACGCCGCAAAGGACGTCGCGCTGCCTTCGCCGCGCGCTTCGCTTGGGTATCCTTCTCCGAGTTTTCCGCATCGTCGCCTCCTCTCCCGCCGGTCAATGTTCTTCGGCGGGAAACTCTTCTGACGCCGGGTCCGCCGCGGCGCGCTCCCCCGGGGCTGCTCCGCGCGGTGGGTCTTCCGGCGGCCAAGCCGTGCGGTCCGGGTCTTCGTAATCCCCCGCGCACGAGCTGCACGCCCGCATCTCCGCTACCCTGGCGGCGCTGGCCTGTCCACCGGCCTGTACCTCGGCCTGTACACCGGCTTGTACGCCGGCGCCATTTCCGGCGCATACCCTTGGCCCGGACCCAGGACCAAGCCTCCGAAGTTTTCCACAGTTTTCCACAGCTTTTACTATCCGGTACTATAGACAATTATCACTAACATATTTACTGTAGATGTATCGGCCTCCAGGAGGCCCCGCTTGACCCGTTCCAATACCCAACCTCCGTGGGAGTTCCTTCTCTCGGCCTCGCGCGTCTCGCTGCAGAGCTACGAACTCTCCCGGCTCGGCCATGCCGCGAATCTCCGCAAGGAGATTGCCGCGCTTCTCGACCAATGGGTGGATGAAAGCTCCGCCGCCATGCTGGCGCGCTACCTGATGGACCTGCGCGAACGTCCTTCGCGCGCGCCGGAAGCCGCACCGGCCGCCGAGTCGCTCCAGAAAAACGGACAGGCCGTGTCCGATAATCTTTTTCCGGATCGGGCCGCTTCGCCGCGAGCAAACCGCGGCCACGCTTGAGGAGGTAGCTATTTTTGGATGCTGGAACGCTAGTTTGCCCCTGAAATTGCCGCTCACGACGCTCCCCTCTTTCTGCCCCAGAAGTGTGCTTGGAGCCGTGTTCGTCAGGGGCTTCCGCTCGCTCGGCACGGCGCTTCCACCCAGCGCCTCGCGTGCGTGCGCCTCGCCTCTTCTTCCAACGAGCGGCATCTTCCCCGCCTCCATGCTCACCTCGCCCGACTTACGTCCATGCAGCGTTATAGGTATTAGAAGACACTGCTGCGCGAACGCCACGGCAAGCATGTTGCAAAAGGCACAGTCAGACTGCGGATCTATTTGGGGGAAGCTGCAAGATTAGAGCGGGACTCAACTAGCGCGCAGAGACAGTGGCGTCCGTGGGCTCTTTTTCAAGAAGCTGTTCTTTGCGGAAAACCAGAGAGTTGATGTCGTAAGTCGCGAGTTCAAAGCCGTGACCGTGAGTAATGGCATCAGTCGGGCAGGCTTCCACGCAGTAGCCGCAGAAGATGCACCGCGAGTAGTCGATGTTGTAGACACTTGCGTAGCGTTCGCCCGCCGAGATGCGGTTCGCGTCAATGTTTTCGGCGGCTTCGATGTAAATGCAGTTCGCAGGGCATGCAGCGGCGCACAGAAAACAGCCAACGCACTTTTCGAGGCCATTCTCGTCGCGATGCAGCACATGAATCCCACGATACCGAGGCTGAAAATGCACCGGCTCGTGCGGATAATTTTCCGTGACCGTCTTGCGAAACATCGTGCGAAAGGTCACGCTGAAACCCTTCACCAGCGCGCCGAACGTCTCGCCTGCTTCCCGTATGATGGATGCCATGAATTATCAGTCTAGCAAACGGCTTATAGACCAGCAAATCGCCTGCTGATTTGGATTTTCCTTCCCTCGGCAACTTAGGCCTTCAACGCTTCAATAATTTGTTTTCCGTGGAAGCGCCCGTTTTCAATGAAGATCTCCCCGGTGTGGCGTCCCCCAATGACCACGCCCGCCAAGTGAATCCCCGGCACATTACTCTCAAGCGTATTTGGATCCAGCGATGGCCTGCGGCTCACCGGGTCGAGTTGCACGCCGA
>QHYF01000344.1 GCA_003224075.1 Acidobacteriota bacterium | reverse complement strand
GCTCGGAAAAAAGGCGTAAGAGACGTTACTGGCGTTGGAAGCGCTGCTGCCCTCTCGGGGCGTACAATATATCTTTGGAGATGATTCGAAACGAAGGAGAAGCAACATGACGACGACAACCACGATTCCAAATGTCGCCACCGGCGCGGCGGCAAATCCGCTGAAAGGGCTCCTGGCGTATGGGCAGTCCCCTTGGATGGACTATATCCGCAGAGATTTGCTCATCAGCGGCCAATTGAAGAAATATATCGACAACGACGGCCTGCGCGGTATGACTTCCAACCCGGCCATCTTCGAAAAGGCCATCACCGGCAGCAATCTCTACAACGATATCCTCATGTCGCCGGACGCGAAGAAACTTGACGCCAACGGCCTCTTCGAAAAAATCGCGTTTCGTGACGTTCAGGATGCTTGCGACATCTTCAGACCTGTCTATACGGAGACGAAGCGCCGAGACGGTTACGTGAGCCTGGAAGTTTCACCGTTTCTTGGTTTCGACACCAAAGCCTCGCTCGCCGAGGCTCGGCGCCTGTGGAAGGCCGTGGATCGCCCGAATGTCATGATCAAGATTCCTGGCACACCCGAAGGGGTCCCTGCCGTTCGCCAGGCGCTTGAAGAAGGTATCAACATCAATATCACACTGCTCTTCGCCCAATCCGCTTATGAAAAAGTCGCCGAAGCCTTCCTCTCCGCCCTCGAAGCTCGCGCCGCAAAGGGCCAGGACATCAGCCACATTGCCAGCGTTGCCAGCTTCTTTGTCAGCCGCATCGATACTCTTGTTGACAGTAAAATCGATGAAAAACTGAAGACCACCACAGACGCCGGCCAGAGAGCTCTGCTCGAAAGCATCGGCGGCAAGGTGGCCATTGCCAATGCCAGGCTTACCTACAAAAAGTATCACGAACTTTTCGGCGATCCTCGCTGGAAAGCGCTTGCGGCCAAAGGCGCGCAGACCCAACGGCTGCTTTGGGCCAGCACCAGCACCAAGAACCCGAAGTACCGTGATGTTCTCTATGTCGAAGAGCTCATCGGCGCGGACACTGTGGACACGATTCCTCCTGCCACCCTGGATGCCTTCCGCGATCATGGCAGGCCGCGGCCCAGCTTGACCGAAAACGTTGAGGGCGCCGCGAAGACCATGGCCGATCTCGCCAAAGCGGACATTTCAATGAAAGAAGTGACCGACAAGCTGATGGTTGACGGCGTCAAGCTTTTTTCTGATGCCTTCAAGACTCTCCTCGACGCCACGGGCAAAAGCGCAGGAGTGCGCGTGTGAGCGTCAATCCACAAACCTACAAATTGCCGGATCAGCTTGCAAGCGCAGTCGCCGCTTCTCTCGAAGATTGGAAAAAAAACAATAAAGTCGCGCGCCTCTGGCGGAAGGACGCTTCCCTTTGGACTGGCACGGACGAAAACAATTGGCTCGGCTGGCTCACAATCACCGAGGAGCAGCTCGCGCAGCTCAACGAATTAACGCAGATCGCCGAGGATGTGAAGAAGGCCCGATTCAAGCACGCTCTACTCCTCGGAATGGGCGGCTCAAGCCTCTGCCCCGAAGTTCTGCGAATGACGTTCGGAAAGATCTCTGGTTATCCCGAGATCCATGTTCTCGATTCTACGGACCCCGCGCAAATCCAGGCCATTGAAGCGGCAGTTGACCTCAAGAGCACCATCTGCATCGTGTCCAGCAAATCCGGCAGCACTCTCGAGCCGAACATTTACAAGCAATATTTCTTCGATCGCGTGAAATCGAAGGTCGGCGAGAAGGAAGCCGGCAATCGCTTCATCGCCATCACTGATCCCGGCTCCAAAATGCAGCAGGTCGCCGAAGCCGACAAGTTCCGCAAGATCTTCATGGGCGTTCCGAGTATCGGCGGGCGCTATTCCGCGCTTTCCAATTTCGGCATGGTGCCAGCGGCCATCATGGGCCTCGACGTTGCGAAATTTCTCAAGAATACGGAAGAGATGGTGCAAGCCTGCGGCGCATCCGTCCCTGCCAATGCCAATCCGGGCGTTATTCTGGGAACGATCCTGGGTGTCGCCGCGAAACTCGGCCGCGATAAACTCACTATCGTCGCTTCGCCGGGGATTTTCGACCTCGGGGCCTGGCTCGAGCAGCTGCTTGCTGAGTCGACCGGAAAAACCGGCAGAGGAATCATTCCCGTCGACCGCGAGCGCCTTGCCAGGCCTTCCGCCTACGGCGATGATCGCCTCTTCGTTTATCTTCGTCTGGCGGCCAAGCCCGATAGGGCGCAGGATGCTGCCGTTGCCGCGCTCCAAAAGGCGGGCCATGCCCTCGTGCGCATCACCCTGCCGAACACTTACAACCTCGGCCAGGAGTTTTTCCACTGGGAAATCGCCACCGCTGTTGCCGGTTCCATCCTCGGCATCAACGCCTTCAACCAGCCTGATGTAGAGGTCAGCAAAATCGAAACGCGCAAGCTCACCAGTGAATACGAAATGACGGGAAAGCTGCCGCCGGAATCGCCTTTTTTCGAAGAGAAAGGCGTCAAGCTTTTTGCCGACGAAAAAAACACGGCGGCATTGAAGGACGGAGCAAAACTCGGCGATGTTTTGCGAGCGCACCTCTCGCGCTTGGGCGCGGGTGATTATTTTGCCGTTCTCGCGTACATTCCGATGAACTCCGCAAACGAAAAAGCGTTGCAGAGCATCCGTCACGCCGTGCGCGACAAGAAAAAGGTGGCCACGGTTCTCGGTTTCGGCCCGCGTTTCCTGCACTCCACGGGGCAAGCCTACAAAGGGGGGCCAAACAGCGGCGTCTTCCTGCAGATCACCTGCGACGATGCCAGGGACCTGCCGGTTCCCGGGCAAAAGTACACCTTCGGCGTGGTGAAGGCGGCGCAGGCCCGAGG
>QHYF01000101.1:14559-14913 GCA_003224075.1 Acidobacteriota bacterium | reverse complement strand
AAACTCATCCGCCATACGAATGAGGCAGGCGTCAGCAAGATCGATCGCGCGGTCCCGATGCTTTCGGAGAACCTGCTTTACACCAGCTGCTTGCGGTGAAAGCTGAAAGGAGATTTGGAAAATTCCTGCGGCCACGTTTTCGATCACGGCTTCCGGCGCGCCAGGGAGATTTCGCAGCAAGTAACAGCTCTCGGCAATGACCGCTTCGCAGGTGATCAGCGGCGCCTCCAGACCGCGGACTGCCTTGGCACATGCCTGGTGAAACTTCTCACTCCGGTCCAGAAGCGCCACGATGACGCCGGTATCGAGCAGTACCGGCTTCACCTACCGAAGTCCCGCAAGTGTTTCTTGTTC
>QHYF01000101.1:0-14515 GCA_003224075.1 Acidobacteriota bacterium | reverse complement strand
TCCTGCGCAAATAGCTCGCTTCCAGAATGCGCAGGCCTTCTCTTACGACCTGCGAAGGAGTCCAGCCTAGTTCGCGGACCAGGACCGCCAGCCTCTTTCGCGATCGGTCATCCAGTCTTGCTTGAATTGCAGAGCGCATGCCTCATTGTACTACAAATTCGTAATTGTATGACGTAGTTGTGTCCTGTCCGGCGGGAGATTTCGCCAGCCGGCGACGGACGCAATCGCTAGACATTTCCAGCGCGACCCCGACACGGTCGGGGTCAACGCGCAAATCCAGAGTATGATGGACGACTTGGAAACGTACATGCAGTCGGGGCAAGGAACGGTGAAGCAAGAGAGAGGAGCAGCGGAGGTGGCGGGATGAGTTCAGCGGCAAGCGCGGGCGCGGCGCAGATACGGCCGAGCATATCCGCGATTCGGGAGGCGCAAAAATTTCTGGCGGAGAAGTTTGCGCGGACGCGGCTGGTGGCGAAATTGGAGACGGAGCTGCCGACGGGATCGTTCAAGGTGCGCGGCGCGCTATGGGGACTTGCACAGAGGATGAAACAGGGAGAGGTGCGCGAAGTGGTGACTTTCAGCACCGGGAATCACGGAGCGGCGGTGGCTTATGCGGCGAAAGAGTTCGGAATCAGGGCCAGAATCTTTTTGCCTGCGAACTGCAATCCGGTGAAGCGTGGCCGTATCGCGGCGCTCGGAGCAGCGATTGTCGAGAGCGGAGGAGGGGACCTAGCGTACGCGTTCAAACTGGCCGCGGAGTACGCGAAGCAACCGGAGGTCTATTTCCTGAACGACGCGACCGACGCGGATTTGCTTGCCGGTCCCGCGACGATTGGCTGTGAAATCCTGGAGCAGCTTCCTGAGACGACAGCGATCTTTGTGCCCATGGGGGATACGGCGCTGATTCGCGGGATCGCCGCGGCGGCGAAACAGATCGCTCCGCAAGTGAAAATCATCGGGGTACAGGCGGAACGCGCACCGGCGTACTACCTATCCTGGAAAGAAGACCGAGTCGTAAGCACGGAAACGTGTGACACGATTGCCGATGGATTGGCCACGCAAACGCCGGAGGCGGCGAACGTGCGCGACGTGAAGAGCCTCGTGGATGACGTGGTGCTGGTGAGCGAGGAGCAGATGTTGCAAGCGATTGAAGCGCTGCTTCTCGAAGAGCACGTGCTGGCAGAGCCCGCGGGAGCCGCGAGCACGGCGGCACTGCTGAAATCGGGCAGCGGCTGCGGCGATCACGTTGCGCTGGTGGTGAGCGGGGCGAATATTTCGCGCGAAGTGCTCAAACGGGCCATCGGCAGCGCGTAGCCCGACGCAAGACCCGAATCATTACAAAGACGGCAAGGGCGCGGCGCGCGGCGCGGTTTTAACGCGTTCGAACGCCGCCGTCCGTGCCGGTAAGGGTCGGGCGAAGGTCAACTAATCTGTGATTAGAGAAGGCTGGACCCGAGGGTCCGGCCTTCGTGTCGAGTTGTTATTGTTGATGCCCAGGAGGGCGGTCGCTCTTTGGTTGTTTCTTCTCTTGGTTTTGCACGTCTCTCTGCTGGCGTTCCTGCAGTTTTTGATCCTGCTGAGCGTGCTTCTGCTGCATTTGCCCCAGTTGCTGTTGCTGGCGACGCTGGAGCTGCTCCTGCTGCCGTTGATCCGGCCTCTGCCGTTCCAGTTTTTGCTGCTCCTGAACGTGCCGCTGCTGCACCTTCTGGCGGTCCGCATCCTGCTGCTGGCGCATCTTTTCTATTTCTCTTTGTTGCTTCTGCTCCAGCCCAGGATTGACGCGCGGGTTATTCGACGGCCGCGAGGAGGGAGGACGGTCTTCGAACGTGCGCCCGTTATTCGCCGGCGGTTTCCCCGGACGATTTGTTTCCCTCGGGTTTTCGAGAGGGCGGTTCGGGGCGACAGGTCTGCCAGTTTCCCCCGCGCCGCGGCGGTTGAATTGGCCAGGCCGCGGAGTGGCGGCAACATCTGGCCGGCCGTGATTGTCCGAAGACAGCAAAGTGCGGTTGGTGCTGGCAGCCTGTTGATGTTGCGTTTGCTCAGAGGTCATCGGGATATGATGCCCGCGAGCCGCAGCCATTTCGCGAGACGTCGGACGAACGGTTGTTCCGCCCGCGCCACCGTGAAAGCTGACCCGGTTGATCGTCGTGTTGTTGTTGACGACGGTCGTGTTGTAGGTGTTGCGCACAACCGTGACGTCAACGTTGGTCACGGAGCGGTTGTAGTAGTACGTGCCGCCTCTCCAGTAGCCACCGAAGAAGCCGACGCCGGTGTAGCCGAAGCCGTAGTTAATGCCGCCATAGAAGCCGACTTCCGGTCCCCAGTAGCCCGGGTACCATGCATAAAAGCCGTCTTCCCATCCCCAGTACCCTGGAGTCCAGAGCAGACCGACTTCCGGCGGGAATACCCACGTGCCTGGAACCCAGAAATAGCCGTCCGGACCGTAAGCCCAATAACCAGGGACCCAAATGTAGCCGGGCCCGGGACAAATGGGCTGTACGTAAACTGGCAACACCGGAGGACCAATCCGAACAGAGATGCCCACAGCAACTTGTGCTCGGGATTGAACCGGTATCGCCAATAGGCCCACTATAAGAAGCAAAGAACAGATTAAGCGCGCGATACGCATGATTCTCACCTTTCTGGCGTTTGCTTTCTCGGGTCTTAGGTTAGTACGGTCCATCGCCAATGGGAGCCGTACTAATCTTATTAAACCCTTGCCAAGGGCAAAAGTCGCTTGCTCTTATCGTAAGATATTTAGAAACAATAGCTTACAGAAACATCTTTGATGCGGAGGCGATGAAAGCAGGTTTTTACCGGAGCCGCTTTTACTGATTTTTCCCACTATTTTTTGGTGGCCGTCTCCTCCTTATTACATGGGCAGGACCGGACAGAGAGGCGCGGTCTGCCTTCGACGGCGTGGCGGACCGCGCGGAAGGTCCACGACCCCTTTGTATTAAAGAGTTAGTAGTCGGGGGGCGCCGTTGCGGGATTTGGGGGAGATATCCATGCGTAGAAGCCACTTCTTCCAGAAAATGAAAAAATCAAGGGAGAGCTCAGGAATTGAGACGGAGCGTGGCGCGCCGCGGGAATGCCGTCGCCTCCTAGATGGGGGGGCCAACCATTGAAACACCGAATGTGGATTGCCGGTACGTTGCTGGCTCTGCTCTGGGCCACGCCGGCAAAAGCGGACACCGGGGTAATCGTTCGAACGACGGCTGGCCTCTCAGCGCTCCAGACCTTTTGTGCCCTTCCGACAACTTGCACCGTGGTTGGTCCGCTGGACGGCACATTGGGCCAAGTCTTCCTCGTGACCACGCCGCTTGATCCAACGACCTTCATTGGTCTCTTGAGCAATCCTCTGACAGGCCTGGCCGGATTCGTGGATGCGGAGGTGGATCAGGTGCTCAGTTTGATCGGCGGGCTGAATGTGGTTCCCACGCCAATTCCCAGCACACTCATGTCAGACAGAACTCCGGTGGCTTATTACGGGACGGATGTGTGGAACAGCTACGCGAATCAACCGGCGGCGTCCATCGTGGAAATCCAGAATGCGCAAAACACGTTCCATGTGTCGGGCACGGGGATTGTCGCGGACATCGACACCGGAGTGGATCCCACGCACCCGGTACTGAAGCCTGTTCTGCTCCCGGGTTACGATTTTACGCGGAACCAGGTGGGTGGTTCCGAGCTGAACGATCTGCCCCCGAGTTTTCCACCGCCTCCCACCTGCAGCAGCACGAGCTGCCCGTCACCAGCGCAAGTGAACCAATCCAGTGCCGCGATCCTGGATCAGTCCTCGGCGGCCATTCTTGACGGAAGCAATCAATACGCGGCATTCGGCCACGGGACGATGGTGATGGGCATCATCCACCTGGTGGCCCCAACAGCGCAGCTTCTGCCCCTGAAGGCCTTTCATTCGGACGGGACCGCTTCCCTCTCCGACATTCTGCGGGCGATTTACTACGGCGTGCAGAACGGGGCCAACGCGATCAACATGAGCTTCGACACTAACACGGCGTCGCCGGAGTTGCAGAAGGCTCTCGACTACGCCAACCAGTCCGCGGTGATCTGCGCGGCGTCGGCGGGGAACGATGGTCAAGGCCCGCCGCTGCTGGTTTATCCCGCGGCACTGCAAACCGATGTGATGGGAGTGGCGTCAACAACCAACCAGGATACGCGATCCTCTTTCTCGAATTATGGGGACGCGATTGTGTGGGTGGCAGCTCCAGGCGAATCCATTGTTACAACTTATCCGTTTGACACGTATGCGGCCGGATGGGGAACTTCGTTCAGTGCACCGTTTGTATCGGGAGGGGCGGCGTTGTTGCGAAACCTGAAGAGCACGATTGATGAACCTGGGGCGGCCATTGCGGTAGCCCAGGCGGTCCCTCTTACTGACCCAGGCATGGGCCACGGGCGGCTGGACCTGTGCTTGGCTCTTGGTTCACTGGCCGGAGCGAGTTGTTCGCCGGACTACGGCGTTTCCGCGACACCGTCCACCGCGACTATTACGGCGGGACAGCAGGCGAACTTCACGGTCTCCGCTACGCCCCAACATGGTTCCAAACAGACGGTGACGTGGAACTGCACGGGCGCGCCGGCGGCAGCAACGTGCACAGTTTCGCCACCGACGGTGACGCTCGATGGAACGAATGCAGCGACTGCCACGGTTACATTGACGACGACGGCACGTACGACGTCGCCGCCGCTGGTTTTGCCGCGATTTGCGCCGCCGACGCTTCCACGAGTGGTATTGGCGGCGTGCTTCGCCGGGCTTGTAATCTTGCTGATGGTTTGCAATGTGGGCCGCACTTTTCGCCAGCGACCCGCTCTTGCTGCCGCAGCGGGACTTTTCGCCGTTTCGCTCTGCGCTCACTCCTGCACTGGCACCTACAGCAGCGGCACCCCACCGGGGCCGGGGTCGCCAACGCTCTCCTCGATAGCGGTCAATCCAACCAGCGTCAATGGCGGGTCTAACTCTACGGGAACAGTAACTCTGAGCGGGCCGGCGCCCAGCGGCGGTGTGGTTGTCTATCTCTCGAGTAGCGCGTCCGCCGCGACAGTTCCGGCCAGCGTGACTGTCGCCGCGGGGGCGACCAGCGCGACCTTCACGGTGAGCACCAGTACCGTAACCGCGTCCGCCTCCGTCACGGTGACTGCGTCCTATGGTGGGGCGACCAAAACCGCCTCACTCACCGTAATGCCCGCACCGTCAGCAGGCACACCTGCAGGGGCGTACACGCTCACGGTGACAGGCACTTCGGGCAACCTCAGCCACAACACAACAATCCAAGTAACAGTGAACTAGGAAGAATCTCGGAGCCCGCGGCCCTCCTCTCGAATCCAGCCATAGAACCCAGCGGATTTCCAATGCCCCCAGAGACTGGCCCATCGGCCGATTACGTTCAGGACAAGTTCTATTGCCACTTCCAGCCCAAAATGGATCCTAGGTAGAGGGCAACTTCTACGCGAAGAAGCCAGAGGCGCTGGGCGATGCGGCAAATGAGAAGCAAATTTGACTTGAGAAGGATGCACGGACTGTCGCTGGCTGTGTGTCTGATTGGCGCTTGTTGCGCCCGAGTCCCAGGTGCAAGGGCACAGACCGCCACTCCGCCGCTGGAGCCGGAGGCGAATTTCCGGCTGTTGAATGCGACCGAGGGGCGCTCGATTGTCAACGCGGCGTTGGAACAGGACCAGCCGATGCGCGGGACGCACGATTGCTCGCACATGGTGCACCAGATTTATCTGGTTGCGGGCTTTGAGTATCCGTATGTCAGCTCGTTCGATATTTACGCCGGGGACGAAAATTTTGAACGCGTCAAAATCGCGCAGCCCGGAGATTTGATTGTCTGGCCGGGTCACGTGGGCATCGTTCTGGATCCCGTGCAGCGCAGCTTCTACAGTTTGGTACGCACGGGATTGGAGACCCAATACTACGACGGAACCTATTGGAAGGCGCGCGGAAGACCACGCTTCTATCGTTACAAAATCCAAGGTCAGGAGATTCTGACGGCGGCAAAGACGCCCTCGCCGCCACGAGCTTCAAAGGGCACCAGTCAGCGCGTCGAGCCGTCCGTCAGTGAAGAGCAGCCGGCAGCGGGCATTTCCGATCCCAATCGGCCGCCGAGGGCGGTTTCGGAGCGTACGCCAGTGAACTACGGGCCAAAGGCCCCTGAAGAAGCGGAGGCCCCGGTTACGGGCGTTGAAGTCCCGCAAAGCATCATCATCGCAGCAGGAAACAAACAGCCGACGCGCGACGAAGTCGCCGAAGGCATCTCGGAATTGAGCAATGCCGCAGGGAACGTCTTGCGCGCCAACGATCCCTCAAAACTTCAAATGCCCGTGGTGATTTTTGAGCGGCTGAGCGTAGAGCGCTTGGAAATCAAACGGAACCACGGCTGGGCGCGGCTGCAACTGGAGACCAGAGTCTCTCTTGCGGGTGGCGGGACCGACACAAGACGACGGCACGAAAAGGTTCGCTGGGAGCTGCGCCGAACGGAATCGGGTTGGGAAGCGGTAAGGCCCTCGAACCGAACGTACGTGCCGCGGGACGTGGCGGTGAAGAATCTGGCGGGGCAGCTCGCGCGCTTGACCGCAAGCGAGGGCGCCGCGGCGCACCAAGAAATCGTCCTCCGGCAGGAGTCTCAACTCGCGAATTTGCTAAGCATTCTTCTGGGGAACCAGTAGACCCGGCGCTCAGCTTGCGCGCGATCGAAGAGCTGCGTTAGCTGGCGGGTCGTTCGGCAGAATCTGAAAAACTCTCGGAAGCTTCGGCCGCGGTCGGGTATACCTTCAAGAATCGATCCGCATGCGTTGTTTTCAGGACGCCAGCCATCGTGCCGGGGACGCCGGCAAGGCGAATCGTGCCGCCAGCCTTACTCACCCTGGAGAAACAGTTGACGATTCTACCAAAGCCCGAGCTGTCGAGCTTGGTTAAGCCCGAGAGATCGAGGACGACGCGGGTGCGGTTCTCGCGGAGAAGCTCGTCGAAGGCCAGTTCGAGTTGCTTGCATTCGACACCCATCTGCAGCGGGCCGCTCAACTCGAGGACCGAAACGCCGGGCTTCATCTCTTTTTTGGCGATTCGCAAAGTTGCCTTCCCTATTGCTGCGTAGTTTCGAATGGAATCGCGATTGTGAAAAATCCGTGGCCGGGAATAAATCTAAGGTCCGGGCGAATCCTTGGCCGCAGCCACTTCCTCACCCTCGTAAGGAAACTCCCGAATGGTTCGAGCGCAATCGGAGAGCGCGTCGAGCAGCGAATTGCCCCAGCCGGTAGGGAGAAACGGCGCCGTCCTCTGATTGACGTGCTTATCGGCCTGCGCGAAAAAACGCGCGAACTGCCCTCGCGGTGGCGCGACGAATTCCTTCACGGTGATGATAAAGCAAATCTCACCGCCGTTTTGATTCTTCTTGATCGAAAAATGATGGAGGAGTGCCAGCTCTTCGGAAACATCCTTCTGAGCAAATCTCCAATCGCTCACAAATTCCTCCGCCGGGGAAAGCGGCGACGCGCGCGGAAGCAATGCGCCTGGAACACGCGCATCTTAGGCTGCGCGGTGCGGCAAGTCAACGCGGCCGGTGGAAGTTTGCGCGATCCAAGAGAGGGTCTCTTGAGTCGAACGCATTTTCCGTTCTTGCGTCTAAAGATGCATGATTTAGGCTTCCCGTTCGGGAGCCAAGCGGGAGAAGATTTCAGATCCTTTCAGACAGGGGAGGGGACACACATGAAATGGATTACGCGTGAACACGTCAAAGTAGATCGAGTGGCGTGCCCCTGGCTGATCCGGAAGTTTGTGGACCCGGCGGCAGAGTTTTATTTTGTTCCGGCCGAGCAAGTGATGAGCGAGGCGCAAAGACTGGTGGCGACGCCATTCGATGTTCCCGCCGTGGAGCTTGGACACCACGGGAAGGAATGTTCTTTTGAGGCCATTCTGAACAAATACAATCTGACAGGTGATGCGGCCCTGGTGCTGCTTGGAAAAATTGTGAATGGCGCGGATACGGACAATACGTTGTGGCACCAACCAGAGGGGGCCGGGCTGAATGCCATTGCCGAAGGATTTCGCCATTTGAATTTCCGGAACGATCACGAAATCAACGCGGCCGAGTGGATTGTTTACGACGCGCTGTATGCTTACTGCAAGGAGATGGTGAAGCGCGGGAAGCCGGAGGGAGCCTTTCGCTGAAGCAGAAAAAAGGCAAGTGACCACTGGGTAGAAGCGAGTCCGGGGGGACACATCCAGAAAAAAATTGCAGACTCTCTGGGGATCGAACGCAACGTTGCTGCCGCTTCGGGAGCCGTGTTTCTGGCGGGGCTGGGAGAGGAACTCTGGAAGAAGTTTCTTCCCAAATATCTCGAATCGCTTGGAGCGACGGTCGCGGCTGTAGGATTGTTCGGCACAGCGGAAGATTTCTTCGATGCCATCTACCAATACCCAGGCGGCTGGCTCGCGGATCATTGGGGCCGGCGGCGAGCCTTCCTGACCTTTCTGACAGCCGCGATCGTGGGCTACGTCATTTATCTTTCAAGTCCAACCTGGCCCTACCTCTTTCTAGGGCTGGCCTTCGTCATGTCGTGGCAGGCGATGGGATCGCCCGCCATCTTCGCGACGATTGGAGATGCGCTGCCGAAGGAACGCCGCGCGATGGGTTTCACGATTCAGTCGATGCTTAAGCGCATTCCGATGGTGATCTCCCCGCTCATCGGCGGCGCGATGATTGGCGCCCTTGGTCTGCAGCGAGGCATTCGAACCGGTCTTGTGGTCACACTCGCGCTGGCGGGGCTTGCAGTAGCGCTGCTGTTTTCGCTGCGTCTCCCTGTCGCGCCCCGCGATACGGTGAAAATGAGCGGAGTGTGGAGCTCCTTTCACCCCACGCTGAAGCGGCTGCTGGTTTCCGACATCGTGATTCGAACGTGCGAAGGAATGGCGGATATTTTTGTGGTTCTGTACGTGACAAACGTCAGCGGGATCACGATTCCGAGGTACGGGATACTCGTGGCGATTCAATTGGCGACGGCGATCCTTATTTATCTGCCATCGGCAAAAGTCGCGGATCGAGTGGGACGGAAACCATTTGTAATCGCCACGTTCTTCTGTTTTGCGTTGTTTCCCGTAGCTGTTATTCTCTCTCGCGGTTTCAGTGGGTTGATTTTCGCTTTCGTGATCGGGGGTTTGCGAGAGATTGGCGAACCCTCGCGCAAAGCAATGATCGTGGACTTCGCCGAACGCCAGTTGCGCGCCCGCACCGTGGGGCTGTATTACCTGGTTCGCAGCTTGTCGATCACGCCCGCGTCGGCAATTGGCGGCTTGTTGTGGAAAATGCGTCCAGAAGTTCCCTTTGTGGCCGCCGGGATCATTGGACTCGTTGGGACGCTGCTGTTCGCAGTATCTGTCGAGGAGCAACACGCCGGTTAAATGGAAGGCTGGCGCGGATTCCGTGACGAACACATTCACCAAGCCTCCCAGTCTCCGCTTGTGTTGCGCCGTCTTTCTCGCGGCTCTGACTGTGCCAAGCAGCATTGCGGCCCAGTCGCGAAACAGTGGAGCTCCGTTGGCTGTTCAGGGAGGAGGCGGCACGATCGCCGAAGCCGTACGCGTGGAGCATCCACCGAAGGTCGATGGGAGTCTCTCTGATCCGGTGTGGCAGACAGCCAGGCTAGTGTCAGATTTTCGCCAGCGAGAACCCAACGAGGGCGAGCCAGCGACAGAGAAGACGGAGGTGCGGATTCTCTACACGCGGCATGCCGTCTATTTTGGAATTCATTGCTACGATTCCGAGCCTTCACGAATTGTCGCGACGGAATTGCGGCGCGACGTAAGCCAAAACCTGGATGACCACTTCGAAATTCTGATCGATTCCAGCCATGACCGCCGCGATGCCTATGTTTTTCAAATCAACCCGCTCGGGACACAGGTCGACGGGTTGGTCGTGGAAGAGCAAGGAAGTAACAGCGGCGGCGACTTCGACTCCGGATGGGACGGAGTCTGGATTTCAGAAGCTCGGATTACTTCGGACGGCTGGACCGCGACGGTTGAGATTCCTTTTACGACGCTGAATTTCACCAAGTCGAAAAACGTGACTTGGGGGCTGAATTTCAAGCGATTCATTCGCAGGAAGAATGAGGAAGATCTCTGGAGCGCCTATCGCCGGACTTTCGGCATTGCGAAAGTTTCCCGCGCCGGGGAACTCACCGGCATCACCGAGATCGGGGGCGGAAGACTCTTCATCGTGAAGCCATACGGTTTGATCCAGTACGACAAGCAGAGCGGCGCGAACGCGAAATTTCCGCTGACAGGCGGCGTCGACGTGAAATACGGGCTGCGCTCCAATCTGGTTTTGAATCTTACGGGAAACACGGATTTCGCGGATACGGATGTGGATCAAGTGCAGTTCAATCTGACGCCCTTCAAGATTTTCATACCTGAAAAGCGGCAATTCTTTCTGGAGAACGCGGGGATTTTCAATTTCAGGCTAGGAGCTGATGACCAACTATTCTTCAGCCGGCAGATCGGGATCGATCCCGTGACCGGGCAGCAGGTGCCCATCAATGGCGGCGGCAAGATGACGGGCACCATTGGCAGGCTGGCCCTGGGTGTGATGGAGGTCGATACGCGTTCGAGCGGACCGAACCCCTATGCGAACTACGCGGTCGTGCGTCTGAAGGAATCCTTGTGGGGTGGTTCGTATGTCGGCGTGATGGGGATCGACAAGCGTTCGAGCAATGTGCTGGACACTTATAACCAAGCAGGTGGCATCGACACCCGGCTTGTTTTCTTCAAGAATCTGGTACTCGACGGGCATCTCGCTCAATCACAATCGCCGGGGAAACCGACCGGCGCAAGCGATGTTGGCGCCATCTTGACGTATAGCTCGAACTGGCTTGATGCCACCGCGGCGAGGCGAAAAGTGGGGCCAAATTTTAATCCCGAAGTTGGATTCGTCGAGATAACGGATTCAAATCGAGAGTTCGCTGACCTGACTTTTAAAGCGAGGCCAAAAATCGCCGGCATACGCGAGCTGCAATTTGAGGGATTTATCTTTCATTCGCCAGATACGCGCGGCGTTGTGCAAACCCAGGAGTGGCAGGGAACTTTCCGTGCGGAGTTTAACAGCGGGGCGTACACCGACGACGACATAGCGGATGTGTTTACGCAGAGAATCACGACGCCGCTCAACATTTACAAGAATATTTTCATACCGAACGGCTTGTACCATTTCGCGCGGCACCAGCTGACCTATGGGTCGAGGCAGGACCGCCGGTTCACGTACAACTTCTTTGAGCGGTTTGGGGACTACTACGGCGGCAGGCTGAATGAATTTCGCATCCGTGCGAACTATCGCCCGACGCCCAAGTTTTCCGTTTCCGCGTCGCAGACGTGGAACCGGTTTCGCTTGCCACAAGGAAACTTCTCGGTCGACTTGGCCAGCCTGCAAGGAAATTATTCATTCTCCCGTTTTCTGACGTTCAGCAGCACTCTTCAAATGGATACGGCGAACACGCGGGCGGTCAGCGCCAATCTCCGGCTGCGCTACAACTACCGGCCGGACAGCGACCTGTTCATCATTTATAACCTTGGGACACAGTTCGTAAGTCTCGCCGCAGCAAATCCCCAGCAAATCCGCGAGACACGCTTCGCGATAAAATTCACGTATTCCTTTCGTCCCTAGTCATGTGGCGCGGGTGGAATGGCCAGAGTGGATGGAGTGTCCTCCCTGGGAATACTTCTCGACTTCATCCGTCCATTCATTAAAATCCACACGGTCGAGATTACCTCTTCGTAGCTCTCGATGGAGCGCGCGATGAACATTTATCTGCGGTCACAATCCCTTGTACTAGGCGCCGCAATCGTAATTACAGCAACAGCCGCAGTTCCGCCAGTAACGGCGCAAGAGGTCTATGCGCCTTCTCCGGAAAATCTGAAGGCACGTGAGTGGTTCCAGGATGCGAAGTTCGGCATGTTCATCCACTGGGGCGTGTATAGCGTGCTGGGCGACGGCGAGTGGGTGATGGAAACGCGGCCCATCCGCGGCGCCGATTATGCCAAGCTGCCTGCTTTTTTTAATCCGATCAAGTTCGACCCGGCGGCGTGGGTCGCGCTGGCGAAAGCCGCGGGCATGAAGTACATCACCATTACCTCGAAACACCACGATGGGTTTGCCATGTTCGATTCACACATTTCCGACTGGAACGTCGTGGCGCGCACGCCTTACGGGAAAGACGTCATTGGCATGCTTGCGGCGGAATGCCACAAGCAGGGCATCAAGCTGTTCTTGTATCACTCGCAACTGGATTGGCATTCGCCCGATTATTTTCCGCGCGGGCGCACAGGGCACAATACCGGTCGTCCACAAGCAGGGAACTGGGACGCGTATCTGAATTACATGGACGGGCAATTACGCGAGTTGCTGACGAACTACGGCGAGATCGGTGGCGTGTGGTTCGACGGAATGTGGGACAAACCCGACGCGGATTGGCATCTCGCCCGGACGTACGGGATGATCCACCAGCTCCAGCCGCAGGCCCTGGTCGGAAGCAACCACCATAAGAATCCATTTCCCGGTGAGGATTTCCAGATGTTCGAAAAGGATTTACCGGGCCAGCACACAACTGGTTTCAACCCGGAACAATCGGTGAGCGCCCTGCCGCTGGAAACGTCGGAAACAATGAATAACTCGTGGGGATTCAACCTCACGGATGACCACTACAAGAGTCCAGCGGATCTGATCCGCTATTTGGTGCGCGCTGCTGGATCGAATGCGAACTTCTTGCTGAACGTGGGACCGATGCCGAACGGAGAGATCCAGCCTGAATTTGTACAGCGATTGACGGAAGTGGGAAGGTGGATCAAGCAGTACGGGGAATCGATTTACGGTACGCGGGGAGGGCCGGTGGCGGCGGGGCCATGGGGGGTGACAACGCAGCGCGGCTCGACAGTTTACGTTCACGTGCTTGATTGGAACGAGCCGTTGCTGGCGCTGCCGGTGATGTCGCGGCCGGTTCGTTCAGCACGGCTGCTGCGCGATGGAAGCCCTATAGAATACAACGCGGTCAAGGGTGGATTGGTGTTGAAGGTGCCGGAACCGCAAGCGGGCGAAGTGGATCGCGTAATTGCGCTCGACCTGGAAGGGGCTAAGTAAAGAGCCGGATCTCGCCGTTAGTTTGGACTGCTGTCCGCAGCGGATTGGTCGAGTTTGAGGATGAGAACCTGGCCGTTCGAATGAAAAGTGCCGCCGGTGGCGGTTTTGGCTTCCTTCAAGGGGTTTTCAGGAAGGAAGTGAGAGGCCTCGGCGACGAGGCCAGTGGAAGTGAGAGTTTTTTCGACGTAGTCGCGTTCCAGGTCAACGTCGGGATCGATTTTGTGGGTGATGCCGTTGTTGCGCTCATCGCGTTCGAATCCGATGTCGTGCGTTGCCGCGCCGATCCACAACGTTTCGCCTTTGACCTGTTCAGGCGCTTTCCAGATGCGCAAATGGTTGCGCGATCTGACGACGCTGATGGGTTCGGCGTGAGCCCAGCCGTAATCCTGCGGGCGGCCGAAGAGGTAGAGCTGGCTCATCGGCATGGTCAAGTAGGATTCTTTCGAAAGGCTGCCGAGGATGCCATGAAGAACGGTGCCGCGGACGTCGGCGTCCACTTTGACCCAGCCGGCGGTGGTGAAGACGCGCTGCATGGCGGCTTCCGAGCCAAGGATCAGGAAATTGACCATGTCGCCGGGATTGCCGTCTTTGTCGCTGACGCGGCGCGGGATCTTCGCGAAGAGATTTTTGTCGATTCCCGGAACTGAATTGACCTGCTTGGCGACGACACGATTGTTGCCGCCTTCACGTGTGTAGACCTCGATGCGAACAACGTACGTGCCCGCACCGGTGTCATCGCCCGCCTCGTTGATGCCGATGGAAAGGCGGCCGGAGACGGGAGCAACAACGTCGCGGAGCGCGCCGATCAGGAAGGGCTGCGCGGTGTCCTTATCGCCGATGCGGCCGATGAGTGCGCCGCGTCCTGAGTCATTGAAGGGCAGAATGCGGAGAAGGTCCTTGAAGCCGCGAGGGAGGCCGTCGGGGCCGTTGTCGTCCTTCGCGTCCGCGTAGCGGAGTTTTCCGGTAGCGTTGATCAGAACGTGCTCGCCGGCCTGAATGTCAATGCCAGAATCCAGCCAGAGCTCTTCGCCGGTGATCTGGACTTCCTGGGAAATTCGCTTCTTTCCGGGAGGGCTTTGTGAGGCTGCGTTCTTGTCTTGCGGTGTGATCTGTTGTGGGGGCGCCGTGCTCTCGCGAACGAGCTGGGCAAAGAGAGGAAATGGTGAAACGGTTCCAAGGAGCGAGAGACTCAGCAAAAGAGGCATTTTCTTCATGAGAGATTGAAGCATGGAAGCGAGCCATCCCCCGCGGGGTTTGGGCGCATCTTCACTGTTAGCAGATGCGAAGAGCAGGGGCAAGCGTTGCTACGAATTGCAGGTAAGAGAGTGCCGCGATTCCTTGACGGAAGCGATAGGCGACGGTAGATTGAA
>QHYF01000100.1 GCA_003224075.1 Acidobacteriota bacterium | reverse complement strand
ATGCTGAAACCCGCTGTCTTGACCGAATGCCCGCCGCTTTTCCCGTGGTTGCCTTTCGAGTCCGTCGAACTTACTTGGTAATAGTAGGTGGTGCCCGCGGCCAGGCCAGAAAGAGTTACCTGATGGCTCGTGACCATCGCCGAATCGACCGGCGTACTGGATCCATACGAAGTGCTGGTTCCATAATCAACCGTTGAGTCGGCAGCGACGTTCGTTGTCCAAACGACCTGAGAGGCAGAGGTTGTGGTGGATGCGGCTTGTACGTTGGTAATGTACAGAGCCGAGGGCGGCGGATTGCCAGGGCTGCTGGTGCCGCTAACCAAGCCCGTGCAACCGGCAAGGGCCAAGCTGCACGCTGCGAGGAAGACCACAGCGATTGATGGCAGACTCCGTCCGGCACACTTCGACGAGTGCGTTACACTTGTCTTCACATTTTTTCCTAATTCTCGCTCGTCCAGGAGGGAGGGCGGCCGGACGAAATACCCCACGCATTAGGAGCCTACTGCGTGTATTTGCCGTGCGTAACTGGACGAAGGCCGCAAAAGAGGGTAATAGTCCTCATGGTACTCTGCCTGACCGCAGGGGCTATGCCGGGACGACGGAGAACAGGTGAAGAGCAGGTGAGGAACGGTTGAAGAACAGCGGTGTGAGATTCGTCCGTGACGGTGAATTGCTTCCCCGGAATCTCACGGCGAATCTGACCGCGCGCCGTGCAAAGTCAAACAGAGTGGAACCGCGCCAATAGAACGAGCCTGCTGACTTCGTCCGCGGGGACAGTCGCGCGACGAAGGTGAAGGCTGCAGAAAGCACTTTGCCGGGAAAGTCGCTAATCGGCGGAGGAACGCGCGGTCCCTGGCGCATCTCCCTGCGATGCTGCAGGAAGTCGCGAACTCCTCGAGATCAAACCCCCGTTGTGAATCTTGTAGATCAGCGCGCGGTAACTGATCTTTAGCGCCTCGGCGGTCTTTCGGCGATTCCATTGATTTGCCTGCAACGCCTCAAGGATAAAGTTTCGCTCCCGGTCGCGGACAGCCTCTCTAGCAATCTGCTTCAGAGGAACGGTTCCGGATGCGACGGAGTTCACCCGAACAGAAGGAACCTGGCTGGCCGCGGATTCTTGAGCAATTCTTGCCTCCGCGCCCATTAGGACATGGCGGGCGATACCGTTCGAGAGTTCACGAATGTTTCCGGGCCAATCCAGGTTCCGTAAATAGTGCAGCATTTCTCGGCTCAGAGGTTCTGCTTGCTTCATGAATTTCTCCTGAAATTGAGCGAGAAAATATTCAGCGAGGAGAGGGATATCTTCCCGGCGCTCGCGAAGCCGCGGCAACCTCAGGCGAACTACATTGATGCGATAATACAAATCGGCACGGAATCTTCCCGCTTCGATTTCGTGTTCTAGATCTTTATTCGTCGCGCAAATCAGGCGCGTTTCCACTCCTCTCTCCGCCTGATCGCCAATTCGCGAGAAGCGCCCGTCCTGTAGAAATTGCAGCAGCTTGCTCTGCAAGTCTAAATCAATGTCCGCGATTTCATTGAGGAGCAGAGTCCCGTTGTGGGCGAGTTCCACGCGCCCCGGCTTGGAAATATGCGCTCCGGTAAACGCGCCTTTTTCGTAGCCGAATAGCTCGCTTTCCAGGAGTGTTCCGGGTATCGAGGCACAATTGACCTTCACGAACTGCCCGTTGGAAGCGGGGGAATGCTCGTGAATCCAGCGCGCAAGAACCTCTTTACCCGTCCCTCCATCGCCCTCCAGCAAAACAGGAACGTTGGTTCCGCAGATTTTCGCCGCCCGTCGCCGCACTTCTAGCATGGCCACGGATCGCCCAAACAGAACGTCATCCGGCGGCGGGGGATCGAGAGGTTTGGTAGTCTTGTTTTTTCTTGCCTTTTCCGATGACATGGTCCGGTGCATGTTCGAGCGACAGAACAGGATGCACACGATAGACCATTGAATAGACGCACACTTAATGCTAGTATCGTCAGCGATTTTTTTGTAACTCTTTTATCTATAACAACTTATAGGAAAGACTCGCCGGGTAGTTTTGGTACCACGTCGGGGGGTGTTTTCGTGGAAATAGAAATCGAACAGTAAAAACATCTCCCACCTTCGCAAAGAATTTTCTCTTCTTGGCCTCCGTGTACGTCTCGAGGCTCTGACACAAGCGTTTGACTTCTGGCATCAAAGAGGGACGCTATCTGGGGGGAAAAATAAACGCTTCCAGCAAATCGGCCCTGGCCTTCTCGTCGGATGCCACCACTCGCAAAATGTCGCTCACCGAAAGCATTCCTCGGAATCCTTTCTGCTCATCCAGCACGATCAAATGGAAGATGGTGTTCTGCTCCATCAGACGCAGGCATTCCTCCATCGTCATTTCTGGCGATACGGTCACGAGATCGCGCGTCATAATGTCCGAAGCCTTCATCCAGGCAGGGCACTTGTTCTCCGCCGCAACTTTATCGGAAACATCGCTATGCGAGATCACGCCTACTATTTTTCCGCCTGCATCCACGACCCCCACTGAGCGCACCTGTTTCTCGCGCAGATACTGCGCCGCCTGATGCACACTGGTCTCTTCGGTAATGGAAAACACTTCTTTGCGGGACCCGATCAGATCCAAAACTTTCATTTGAACCCTCCGCGGGACAGTCTGGCCGGATAGTAGGCCTAAGCCGGCCATCACTGCAAGTTGAATTCCAGTTCATTGGCTGGCCGCAGCTAGAGCATGGAGGAAAAGCAGCAAGGGATATTGGCAGAGCATACCTCGACCCGATTCTGTCAAGCCCAAGTTCCGGCGAAAGAATCGCATCAAGATGCTTCCGGGAATGCTTTTGTCAGCCCTGCGCCCAGGATGAAAATCCGGGAGTTTCGCGGCTCTAGCTGTGTCGTGTTCCGACAGCCGAAGCAGGTTCCTCAATCGCTGCCGTCGAAGAAGATCTCCTGGTGCGTGGAGTATCCAGATTAAATTGCCTCATCTTGTAAAGCAGAGCCTTGTAACTGATGCCCAGCATTTTTGCCGCGTCTTTCCGGCACCACCGCGTCTTTTCCAGCGCGTCGGCGATCGCTTCCATTTCCGCCTCGTCCTTCAGGCCGCGCACCAACGCCTTCAGTCCCTGTTCTTTTGGAGCAACCGGCTCTTCGCGGGGGGACGTCCGCTGCCGCGTTGACGTCATCTCCACCAATTCGCGCAAGCTCCCTTCGTCATCCTCGAGAATGACGTAACGCTTTACGAAATTCTCCAGTTCACGCAGGTTGCCCGGCCAGGGATAATTCAATGCCGCATCCAGGAGGTATTTCGAAGGTGCTGGTGCCGCCTTGCCGAACTTCTCGCTGTATTTCTGCAGGAAGTGATGGAAGAGAAGCGGGATCTCCGTCGTCCGCTCGCGCAGTGGCGGCACGTTGATGGACAAAACGTTCAACCGGTAGTACAGGTCTTCGCGGAAACGGCCGGTTTTCATCGCTTCGTGAACATCAATATTAGTTGCTGCAAGCACGCGCACGTCGGTTTCCACCAAGTGACGCCCGCCAAGCCTGGAGTACTGATGATCTTGAAGCACATGAAGTAATTTCGCCTGCAGGTGTGTGCTCATTTCCGCGATTTCATCGAGGAAGATCGTGCCTTTGTTGGCCATTTCAAATTTGCCGGGTTTGCTGCGCACCGCGCCCGTGAAAGCGCCCTGTTCGAATCCGAAAAGTTCCGACTCCAGGAGCTCTCCCGGCAACGCCGCGCAATTCACCTTCACGAATGGCTGGTTTCTGCGCTTCGAGCGCAAGTGGATCATTCGGGATACCACTTCCTTGCCCACGCCGCTCTCGCCGCAGATGAACACGGGCACGTCCACCGGTGCGATCTGAAGAATCTGCTGGCGGATCCGCACCATTTGGGGGCTGGCGGCCAGGAAGCTCAGGTCTTCGGTCACTTGGTCGCAATAATCGCGCAGCACCTGATTTTCCGTGGCCAGCTGCTTCTTCTGCCGGGACTTCAGCATTGCCGCGTCGAGTTCCGTCTTCTCGAACGGCTTGGTCAAATAATCATGTGCTCCAATGCGAATGGCTTCGACGACGGTTCCTACCTCGTTCGAGCAGGAAAGCATGATGACGTTGAGGCTGCGGTCGATTTGCATCAATTCCTTCAGCGTCTCGATGCCGTTCATCTGCGGCATCAATACATCCAGGATGATGAAGTCGGGTCGCTCGCTCTTGTTCACTTTCTCGATCGCTTCTCTGCCGGAGCTGACCGCCTCGACATCGAATCCATCAACTTCCAGCAGCGTCTGCAGATACTTTCGAATGCTCGGTTCATCGTCAACCACGAGAATTTTTTCTTTCGGGGCCATTGGCTTTTCCTCTCAATCACCAAGATCCTTTGTCACTAACCCTGATCCATTGGCAATAAAAACGTAAATTTGCTTCCCGCGCGCGACTCGCTCTCCACCCAGATCTTTCCGCGATGCGCCTGGATGAGCCGTTTGGCAATCGCTAGTCCCAAACCCATCCCCGACGTGTTCCGATCCACCCGGACGAAATCCTCAAAAATCTCCTGATGATGTTCAGCGGCTATCCCAGGCCCGGAATCTGTCACGCTTACTTCCACGCTGTTGGGGCGCGGCAAGCGGAACCTCCGCCGCTCTTCCGCCGGAGCCATACTAGCCACGCGTCGTTCCCAGAAATGCGGCGCCGCGCGGAGCGCGACGCTGCCGCCAGCGGGCGTATGCTTCAACGCATTGTCCAGAAGATTGGCGGCCACCTGCTGCACCTTCTGATAATCGAAACGGAACGCGGGGATGGACGGATCAAAGCTGGCATCGAGTTTCACCCCTTTGCGTTGAAAGGCTTCCGACCAGCGTTTGGAAAGCTCATCCAGGCAATCCCGGAGGTCATTCTCGCGAAGTTGCAGCACCAACTTCCCGCTCTCCAGCGCGGAATAATTCAGGAACATCGAAATAAGACGCACCAGCCGTTCACAACTGTCCTTCGATTCCTCCAGAATGTCCCGCTGCTTGTCCGTCAAGCGGCCCAGCGAACCTGCAAGGAGAAGATCGTAGTAGCCTTTGATTACCGCCAGCGGCGTTTTCAGTTCGTGAGCCGCCGACGCCAGGAACACCGTCTTCTGCCGGTTCACTTCCTGCAATTTCAGATATGCAGCCAGAAGATTCCGATACGTAATCTCTCGCTCTTGGAGAAGTTCTTGCACCGTGAGTTGCGTGGCGGGATCCGGCCCGGCATGCGCTTCTGATTTGCTTTCAATTTCCACCACCAGCCAGTCCGGCTCTGGCATCCACTGGATCCTCGCAGCCGATTTCTTTTCCCCGCCTTCGATGTTCAAATTGACTTCGTGTTGGCCTCTTTCGAGCTCACCGAAGATCTTCTTCGAATCCACCTGCAAAATATCGTTAAACAGATTTAATCCTTGAATTTCCGCGTTTCCATGAAATCCCAGGCACTGTCTCGCTCGGGTGTTCACCAGCAGCAGATTTCCGCTTCGTTCGGCCACCATCAGCGGTTCTTCTATTGTGTCGAGCAAACGGCTGACAACCCCCAGCGGTAGAACCGCACTGTTCCGCTCTTCGGACATGGGCGGTAGAGCAATCCGTCCGGCCATTCGCTAATCCTGCCTCTCGGGAGGTTGTGGTAAACTTTTTCCCTAGCTGAGTGTTCATACTTACAGACGGGCTTCGGACAGTCAATGGTAAAAGCGTTCCATTTGCACATTTCAGGAAAGGAAGTGGATTTCCCGAGCAGTACCCTTATGTCGAGAAAGCCCAATCCGCAATCTGCACGAATAATTCATTCATAAGAATACGGTTAGCAGGGCTCCACGTTAGATCATCTGGCATCTAAGATGCTGAGACCCGTACTAGTTCCTTAGTACTAAGTTGTGAGGACTCGTGCAGACTGGTCTTCCAAAGATGAGGCAGCGCGTGGAAACACCGTCAACTCGACGCTCCCCACGCATCCGCTTGCAGGTCCCTGTCTTCGTGCGGGGCACCGATGCCTCCGGCGCCGAATTCATCGAGCTCACCAAGACTCTCAACATCAGCGCAAATGGCGCTTGTATTACCTCCGCGCATATCCTTCGGCCGGATCAGACTGTTCATCTGACCATCCCCGCTCCAACTCCCACGTCTTCCAGCCTCATCCCTAACGAGACTCCACCCATCGTGGCGAAGGTCTTGAGGCAGGAGTTGGTCGGGGAAATGCGCCTCTTTGGGTTGGAGTTCCTCCACCCACTTGAGTAATCTAGAGCACCTTTTCGGCACCCTTATCACGTTCTTGGGTAATTTCGTTACATAGTACACACTCGCCATTCGCCGATCCCTTCTATTCCCCATACTCAGTATCTTTCTGTTGTAATAAGATCGCGTGCGCTTCGGGAGGTCGGTTTCCCGGTCGGCGGAATGGGGTCCAGTACGAATGGACTCTTGCATGCTCAACATACTTCAAGAAAGCTTAACTTGCTTTCCCCAAACCCCGCGGGGATAGGCAGAGGTCAGGTGTATCACCGATATGCCCAACCCCGGTGCCTCTGGCACCCCGCGTTTGCCGGTTGAGGACGCTTATTTCGAGCTGCTCGCTGATACGCTCGAGAACCTCGACCTGCCTGCGCGTGGCCAGTTTCTCCAGCGATATCTCCGTGCGATCGCTCACCTCGATCTGCGCGAAGCCGAAAGTGTCCAGATTTGGGATGAAATGCTCGCGCGGCGCCGCGAGTTCAGCGCTCTCCTAGGTCGTCAAGTCTCTCTGAAAACGGCTCTCGTGGATGTCCTTGCCACCTCCGGTCTTCTTCGTGTTCCCATCCTCATCGAATACGACGAGTTGAAGAAGCTGGAACTCAACGCGGTGACCGATCCCTTGACGGGTCTCTACAACCGCAGACTTTTCAGTGAATCCTTCGAAAAGGAATTGAATCGCGCGCGCCGCTACAGCCAGCCTCTCGGCTTGGTCATCCTGGATCTCCATCGCTTCAAGGAAGTGAATGACAAGCACGGCCATCCGCGCGGTGATGAAGTATTGCGTGCTACTGCCGCCACCCTGAAAAAAGCTCTGCGCGCTTCCGACTCGGCATTCCGCATTGGCGGTGATGAATTCGCTCTACTCCTGCCGCAGACGGATGCGCCGCAAGCCCTCGCGCTGAGCCGCCGCATCGAATCCGTATTTGCCGACATGATCAAGCCGCTTCACCTCGCCGTCAGCGTCGGCATGGATCACGGCGTTGCCATTTTCCCGCAAGATGCCGAACAGGCGGACCAGTTGATTCGGACTGCCGATGAACGTCTCTATCGCCTGAAACAAGCCAATCACGACAAGGCGACCGAAGCCGCGTCCGAAGCTCCGCCTGTGCCTGAGGCTTCCGTCGCTGCCCCTCCAGAGTCCGCTGCTCCCATGCCACAGCCCATTTCAATCGAGACGAAGCGCGTTCCCGAAAAGACCGAAAACGCGATGGCGGCGGCCGCCTCCGCAACTTCGGCCACAATCTCCGCGGGCCCTGCCGCACCTCCTCCACGCGTTTTCGCCGTCCTGCGCAAGGCCGAGCGAGTCTCCATGACCGGCACGAACGCCTACGCCGTGCTCAGCGAGCAAGGCGGACGCCGCGCGCGTGTCCTCGACCTTGGCTTCGGCGGGGTAGCCATCGAACTCGATTCCCCAGAGGATCTTCCCGAGAATTTGCTGGCCGTTTTACACGTTCCTATTCTTCCGCCCGTTCGCGTCAACCTGAAGCCGGTGTGGAAACAACAGACCACTCAGGGCAGCTTCCGCGTCGGCTGCGCCTTCGTGTCCTGAGAATTTCTGCAATTCTCCCTAACCTCAGGTCCCTCTGGACTGCCCTCACTCCTTTTTTCCTGAAACCTGCTGCCGCAAATACCGAGAAATAAACAACAGCGCCTGCTGCAGGTGCGCCAGGCCAAGTCCCCATCGCAGCGAGGCCTGCTCGCTCGAATCACCTTTCGCTTCAAGATGGATTTTGAGGCCCAGAGTTCCTTTTGGAACCTCCTTTTGCCCTCCGGAAATCAGACAGATCGATGCCGCCAGCACATTTTGCGAGCCAGCCTCTTTCAATAACTCCGTCAGTTTCTGAATCAGCTGAAAATACAGCCCTTGGTTTCGCACCAGTTTCTCGTCGCGAAAAGTCACGAGAAAACTTCCGCCGCAGGTTGCGTTACCATCGCCCTCCGCAACGATTGGCCCCATTCCTTTCCCATGATTATCAAAGAAGGAGTCATCGCTTTGAATTGCGTTCTGGAAATTCTTCAGCGCCAGCTTCACCGAAGGATCTTCGGTGACTTGAGCATCCCCCGCTCGAGATTCCGGAATTCTTTCGACCACCTCGACTCGCATGCTTGCGAACCTACGCGATGAACGTTTCTGCTACAACTAGAATCTCACTCTGCCTGTCTCTTCTCGCAAGCAGATTTCTTCTCAACTTCATCCCTCGCGGCCTGCTAAAATCCTGCGGCGTCTCTGTCCGTTGAAAGGAAGCGCGATGACCGAACCCAAGGTAAGCCGCCCCTACTGGCCTGACGCCCTGCAGAATCCTTCCGACGACACGACCGGCCTCAAACCCTGGCAGTGGGCTCTCGAACGCCTCGAAAAATCTCACAACTATTGGATCGCCACGTCTCGTCCCGAAGGCCAGCCTCACCTCATGCTTGTCTGGGGCGTCTGGTGGCAGGATGCCTTCTGGTTTAGCACCGGCCCCCGCACGCGCAAAGCAAAAAACATGGCCGCCGAGCCTCACTGCGTCATCGGCACGGAAAGAGCCGACGAAGCCGTAATCCTCGAGGGTCTTGCTGAAGAAATCAAAGATCGAACCATCTGGAAGGAGATCGTGAACGTCTACAACCGCAAGTATGGGGGTGATGTTGGCCCTCTGCTCGAATCTAGCGGCGGCTGCGTCTTTCGCGTTCGTCCACGAATCGCTTTCGGTCAGGACGAGCACGCCGAAAACTTCTCCGAAGCCATGACCCGCTGGCACTTTTCGCAAAAGTAGTTCCCGGCATTTCTCGTCCCAGCGAACTGGTGATTTGGCGGAATTTGACTCTTCGCGTATGATTAAGAATTGCCTCGCGACCTAGCGACGCGGCTGTAGTGCTCCGGCCTTTCCGGAGTGGCCGTGCAGACCGGACGCGACAGAATGGAGCCTCATGAAACCCGGGATTCACCCCGATTATCACCCCGTTACGGTGCACTGCGCCTGCGGCCACACGTTCCAGACCCGCTCGACCATCAAGGGTGACATGCTTCGCGTGGAAATCTGCTCCAGTTGCCACCCTTTCTTCACCGGCAAGCAGAAACTGGTCGACACCGCCGGCCGCGTCGAGCGCTTCACCAAGAAATACGCTGACGCCGCCGCCAAAGCTAGCTCCGCCAAGAAGTAAAGGTAAGCAAGCTTCTGGGACAGCTATTCCTGGCTGTCCCTTTTTCTCATCCTTCCTGCCCCCCGGCACTGCGAATACTTTCGCAGTTTCCTGATAGCGCTCCTGGCCCTCTGCGTCTCCGCGTTATGCTTTCTTTCAACTTTCAACCTTCGACTTTTCAACTTCCTTCTCCCCTCCGCCCGTGTAAAATGAATTCCCAACGTGGCTACTCAATCTCGCATGTTCGATGGCGCGCGCCCGGGCGAGCTCGTCGAAACCGCTCCGCCGCGCGTCACCCTCCGCAACGCCTTCGCTCATCCTTTCGATTCCGCCATCGCTGCCGCGCGCACCTGCTACGCGCCTCGCCTCATCAGCCCCGAAGAAATCACCGACAAGCAGCGCACCAACATCGGCGCCGCCACCTTCTACAGCGGCCATCACACCGTCTACCAGCACGCCCATTTCGAATTCGGCCTCGAAAACGTCAGCCGTCACTTCGTCTGGTCCTTCCTCCACGCCCATCCTTTCTACAATTCCGAGCAGCAGAGCCAGCGCTACGTCCGCCTCGACCGCGCCCAAGCTTATGTTCCAGCCGTCTCTCTCTTCTTCGACGAAAAAAGCAAGGAAATCTACGAACAGTCCATCGCCCGCGCCTGGAATTACTATCGCGAACTCTCTGCTCTCTTGATCGGCGACACGCGCGAAATCCTAAACGATATCTGGCACGTCAGTCCGATGTCCCACCCCAAACGCATCCAGAAAATCGAGCGCTCCGCCGAAAAGCGCGCCATCGAAATCGCCCGCTACGTCTTGCCCCTGGCCGCCTTCACCACCATGGTCCACACCATCTCCGGCATCGTCCTCCACCGTCTCTGGCGCATGTGCTCCGCCTCGGACACGCCTACCGAAGCTCGCACCGTCATCGGCGCAATGGTTGCGCACGTCAAGGAAATCGACGCCCAATTCTTCGACCGCTTCGGCACTGAACCTCTCGAAGAACTCCCCGAGTGGAAAAATTCGCAGCCCAGTTCCTCCGCCGGCGAATCTTTCGCTCGCGAATTCGACGCCAAACTCAATGGCAAAACTTCACGGCTTGTCGATTACTCACCCAACGCCACGCGCGTCATGGCCGAATCCTATCGCGCCGTCGCCGGCCTTAGCTCATCTCAATGCTCCGACGCCGAAGCCCTCGATCGCCTTCTCAACCCCGCGCGCAATCTCTATCGCCTCGAAACCCTCAACGTGGGCGTCCACGCCCCCATGATGCGCGCGCTCCAGCACGCCAACTACACCTTCGCCAAAAAAATTAGCCACACCGCTGACAGCCAGGACCAGCGCCATCGCATGGTTCCCGGCTCGCGCCCTCTGCTCACCCTCGCCGACACCCGCGAGCCGGACTACATCACGCCCGCGCTCCTCGCTAACAATCCTCGCGCGAAAGAAATTTACGACCGCGCCATGCGCGAGGCTTGGACCGCGAAAAATCAGCTCCTCGACCGCGGCGTCACCCCGGAAATCGCCCTCTACCTACTCCCCAACGCCAAGTCCATCCGCCTCTACGAATCCGGTTCGCTCCTCCATCTTCTCCACAAATGGACCATGCGCACCTGCTTCAACGCCCAGGAAGAAATCTACCAGGCCTCCATGGACGAAATCGCCCAGCTCCGCGAAGTCCATCCCGAACTCACCCGTTACATCGGCCCGCCCTGCCATCTCCGCGCCGGCATTACTACGCCCATCTGCACCGAGGGCTCCCACTTCTGCGGCATCAAAGTCTGGCTTGACTTCCCCAACATCACCCGGCGCATCTGAATTTATTTAGTGCCGACGGGCTTGACTTCCACGCAGAATTCACGGGCGCGGCGGGAGCTACAAATCCTCAGGATGCAATCCGGTATGCTTGGCAATTCGGGCCAGCATTCCCGGCCCGATTTCTACCGCATCGTGAAACGCCCAAACGTAATCGCCCCGCTCCGGGTGTGTCAAGACGACGTGTGAGCCTCTCTGTGTTTTGATCGCGTACCCAATTCGGAGAAGTGCGCGGAAGACCTTCGCTGCTTTCGTGCTAGGCCACTGACCCACGGTCAAGCAGCTTCGATGGAAACAGTGACGGTATCGGTGGGTTCCTTCTGTTGTTCGATGCGATCGGCGAGGATGCGCAGCGCAAGAGCCTGGGCAGACGCGACGGCTTCTTTTTCTGTGGCCCCATATGCCAATACACCCGGCACGTCTACAATCTCGGCAATCCAGCGCCCGTCGGCCTCGAGTTCTGTTTCGACTTTGTACACAATGTGAGACACGCCTGTATTCTAACACGCCCCTACTTCTCCGGCATCAAAGTCTGGCTCGACTCCCCCAATATCGTTCGCCGCATCTGATTCCTCGCGCAAGCGCGCTTTCTGCTCCACCCCATCTCGCCAGCACCGAGCCATTGCACGGCATTCTCAGCCGCGCCTTCAAACCAATGCGGCGGCCAGGTATCTTCTTTCCGCGACGAAACCGCGCTACCATTCTTGCCATCTAATGAATAGGGAGTGCCCTCCATGTTCTCGTCCTTCCGGCCCTGCTTAGCGTTCTTCACTGCGGCCCTGCTGCTGTCTCCTTTCTCCTTGGCTTATCAGTCGCCCCTTTCCGAAGAGTCCATCCGCGAAGCCTATTTCCTCGGCCAGCGCCATGACGAATCCTTCGCCTCCTTCCTGAGCAA
>QHYF01000099.1 GCA_003224075.1 Acidobacteriota bacterium | reverse complement strand
GCATCATACTCACCCTTGGAACCGACATCGTGCTGCACGCAATCGGTGTCTTCCCACCATGGGGCCAGTCGATGGTCGGCTTCGACGGGCCTCTCTTGCTTGCAACGGTCTATCGCACTGTCTACGCCGTGGTGGGCAGCTACATCATCGCGCGGCTTGCGCCTGACCGGCCCATGCAACACGCCTTGGTGGGCGGCGTCGTTGGCCTTGCCGTGAGTATTGTGGGCGCCGCGGTGACGTGGAACAAGGGACCGGCCTTCGGGCCTCACTGGTATCCACTCGCCCTCATCGTGCTCGCAATGCCGCAAGCCTGGATGGGCGGCAAGCTCCGCGTGATGCAGTTGCGCGTACGGCCGGCGCTATAGGGAGTCTCTTGCTTCTGCGGTTGCGTGTGTCTGAAATCCGGAGGTTCGTTTGTGGTCTTTACGAAAGACGAACTCATCGCGACGGTGCAGCAAAAGAGGACACGCACTTGCCTGTGGAGCTCTCTGCTGGATTGAACCAAAACCTCCGAACCCCAGTCAGCTTCGCGTCAGGTTGCGCTGGCCAGGGCTCGGCTGTTAAGGACTACTTGTTCATCCTTTGACCGGAATGGTCACTGGCTTCGCGAGCTTGAACTTCAGCTGACTCTTGGCCGCGAGAAGGGTTACGTCCTTGTTGGCCTTGGCCTTGTCGGTATCTTTGGCATTGCTTTTGGCCGGGCTCTTCGATCCAGCAACCGAATTGGTTTCCAGATCGTAGGACTTCCCGTGGATTACGACCGAAGCGAGCGTCACCTTCAGCTCGTGCTTTTTGACGGTGACGACGCGGCCCGTTACCTTCGCACCCTTCGGAATCACGGTCTTCCCCTCCACCTGAACCGGCGTGGTGAGGCTCGCGGCAAAGGTGTCACCGACCTTGTTCTTGTTGGTGGCGAGCGTTTGGCCTACCGTCGCGCTGATCGCGGTGCCTTTCGGCACGGTGACCATCGCCGCCGGCTGCGGTGCTTTGTTTGCTGCTGCGGCAGGTTTTGGCGTATCGGCTTTCTTGGCTGTGGTAGCGGGTTTGTTGGTGGCGGAGTCGGAGCAGCCCGCGATAGCAAGAACGGCTGCCGCAGCCAAAGCGAACCATAAGTTGCGATGAACTCGAGAGTTGAACACTTCACACCTCCAAAGGGGTACCGTTGGGTGAATGGGTGACGTGGCTGGTTGGACCCATTCCCGCTTACAAATCGACTCGAAACGACGGGTACCCTGCTTTCTATAAATGCTACAGAATCGGGTAGATGGAGTCTCCGCGCATTTGCGACGCGCGTTTCCTTTTCAGCACCGGCCTAACGGCCAGTATGTAACCGGCTCAATTCACAGTCTTTATTCAGCAATGACGCTTGCCATCCTGCGGCGGGATTTAGCGATCGGCCTGCTGACGGTTGTGGCGCTGCTTGCGGGAACCATTCTCGCGGCCGTGGCCGGTACTCATCGTTACGGACTAAACGGGGAGGAGAAATTCTGAAACTTGCAGGTGCGGAAGAACCGGCAGCGCAATACCGCTACTACCTGTGAATGCGGGGAAGGCTTGTGATCGACTAGCGCAGCAACGTCTGGAATCCTGCCTGGGCGAAATGCCGGTCGTGGGTGAGGGCGACCGTAAGTCGCTCCTCTTCCATTATTGAGAAACTGGCGCAATCCGTCAGGCTCCAGCTTTTGTCAGTCATATCCTGATATCGCCTCAGCGCTTTTTCGAAGAGCGGGCTCGTCTGAGGAAAGATAACGACCTGGGATGTGTCCCGAAGCGATGCGACGGCCTTTGCCGCTGCTTGGCGCAGACGCGGCCCGTAATCACTGAAGCTGTTCAGGAATTCAGTGAGAACCATTTCACTCGTTACGATTTGGTTGGGACTGTAATCGAGTGCAGTCGCGGAGGCCTTTTGGTGTAGGTCGTCGCGAGGGTTTAGAAGGGCGATCCAATAGCCCGTGTCGGCAAACACGCGCTCCATCAGGATGTCTTCTGGCCCCCGTAAAGGTAGTGATCGAGATTCTTCGAAAGGTCAGCGGGGACTTTCTCCCAATCCGCATCAGGCACATCCTTGGCGATATTTTCAAAAGCTGATGCAAAATTCGCGGTGCCATTCGAGGGCGGGCGCTCGGTTCCTTTCTCGCGCTCTTGAAGCAGCTCCAAGCCTTCCCGGACAACCTCATCAGCTGAATGGTAGCGCCCACTGCTAACCTTCTCGGCGATCAGGCGCTCAACCTCGGGGCTTAAGGAAATCTTCATGGCTAGCCTTCTCAATAGCTTACCAGATATGCCGTTTATTGTAGCCATCCAGTTCGCCGAGCAGAATGCACCAATGCCCTGCATCAAGTCTGTGCACGAACCTATAGGAAATAAACAGCTTGCTGAGGCTGGCGCGTCGGCCTGACGTTCCGGCCTGCGCGCTCGTCTATACCTCAGGAGCCAGGAATGGGAACCATGGGACTTGCGCTGCCCTGGAAGGCTAGAATCTCTTCCGCGCCGCGCGAACGGGGGACGCGAGTGGAACCTTCCGAGCACTTTGGCGGCGGCGCGAACCCGGCCGCCGCCGATGCCACGAGTGAAGATGCCGCACTGGCGGCCGCCTGCCGGTCTGGCGATCTGCGCGCCTACGAACGGCTGTACGCGCTGCACGGCGCGAAGATGAAAAACCTGGCGCGGAACGTTCTGGGCAATACGAACGACGCCGAAGACGCCGTGCAGGAAACGTTCCTAAAAGTGCAGCGCAGCATCGCCGGCTTTCGCGGCCAATCGAGCTTCGTCACCTGGACTTACCGGATCCTGATCAACACGTGCTACGACGCGCGGCGCAGCCGGCTGCGCAAGAAAGAAATCGCGAGCGACGATGCCGAGGAAACGCCTCGGCGGGAGCCGCGCGCGCCGGGAGGGCACCCCACGCTGCGCATGGCGCTCGAACGCGCGCTGGCCTCCCTAACGCGGCACCAGCGCGACGTTTTTTTGCTGTATGAAGTGGAAGGCTTTCGCCACGCGGAAATCGCCGGGATGCTGGAGATTACCGAGGCGGCCTCGAAGAACACGCTCTTCCAGGCGAAGAAAAATCTTCGCCAGATACTGGAGCCGCCCCGACCCGGTCGGGGCGCCGCGGAAATACGGTGAACGGCATGAACGTGACCTGTAGCGACAGAGACCGGATTTTTGAAGACGGCACGGTCGCCGAATGGGCGGCGCTCGAAGCGCACGCGGCCTGCTGCGCGATCTGCGCGGAAGAGGTGCGCGCGTGGAAAGCCTTGAGCGTGGCAGCGGAAGGGCTGCGCCATTGCACCGCGGACCCCGCTTTTTGGCCACGCATCGAACGCGCCCTTGCCGAACAGGCCGCGCGAAAGGCGCACCGGGCCGGGCTGCGCCGCTGGTTCTCGTTTTTGCCTGAGCTTTCACTGGGATGGCAAACGGTCCTGGCAGGCGCATTCGCCGTGATTCTGGCCCTCTCCACAGGATGGGTCTATCTGCACCGTTCGCCGAACGGGGGCAGCGCAGGAGATCCATCGCTTCTGAAGAGCAAGGCCCTGAAGGAAGTGGAGAGCGCGGAAACCGCATATGAACGGGCAATCGACAAGCTCGCCGCGGAAGCCAAGCCGCAGCTCGACAATCCCGCAACGCCGCTGCTCGCGAATTATCACGAGAAGCTGCAGGTGCTGGACAGCGCCATCGCCGACCTGCGCGCGCAGGCCGGATTGAATCCCTCAAATGCGCAACTGCGCTACCAGTTGCTGGCCATGTACCAGGAAAAACAGCACACGCTTGAAGAGGTTTTGGAGGCAAGACAACGATGAACCGCACCCAGTCCATTTTTTGGAGAAGACTGCTGCGTCCCGCAGCGGTTGCGGGACTGCTCTCCGCGCTGCTTGTGCTCGCGGGAAAACCCGCGCTTGCGGCAAATCCAGGTCAGGAGCAAATCTCGAAGGATTTTCAAAAGACGGTGACGCTGGGCGCAGGCCAATCCGTGAGCGTCGAGCACAAATTCGGCGAGATCAAGCTCCACGGCGAAGCGGGCCGCGAAGTCAAGATTTCCGCCACGATACGCGTGCAGGCCAGTTCGCGGGAGGAAGCCGAATCCTTTGCGCAAAAAATCCAGATCGAGGTGCAGCAGTCGAGCGAAGGAGTGCGCATCAAGACCATCTATCCCGAAGAAGAGAAGAGATGGTTTCACCTGAGCAAGAGTTCCTCCTGGTCCGTGAGTTACGACATTGGCATGCCGTCCGACGCCCCGCTGACCGTGCGCAACAGTTTCGGGGGCGTTGATGCCACTGGCATCCACGCCGCAACGGACATTGAAAACAGCCACGGCTCGCTGATCGTGCGCGACCTGGGCGCTGCGCGACTGAATAATTCCTTTGGAAGCATCGAGCTGAATGGCGCGGGCGGGAACGTCTCGGTAAGCGACAACAACGGTTCCGTGCAGGTGTCCGACGTGAAGGGCACGCTGGAAGTGCGCAACCGCTTCGGCAGCATCACCACGCGGAACATTCAAGGCGCGGCGACCATTACCGGCGGCAACGGCGCGGTCACGCTGACGGACGCGGCTTCCGCAAACATCACGACTTCCTTTGGGAGCGTTGACGCGCGCAACATCCGCGGAGATCTTTCCATCCGCGACAACAATGGAAACGTGGAGATTTCCTCGATCGGCGGCGCCGCCGACATCACCAACAGCTTTGGCAACGTGACTTTTTCCGATGTGCGCGGCCGCGTAAACTGCACGACGAATAATGGCCGCGTGAAAGGCAGCTCGGTGACGGGCGCTTCGGTGACCATCTTCGATTCCTTCGGGAACATTGAGCTGGACACCATCAGCGGGGCGCTGATCGCGGAAACTTCCAACGGCAAAGTCAGCATGCGCGATGCGCGCGGGAGCGTCGAATTGAAGTCTTCTTTTGGCGCCATCGAAGCCTCGAATATCCCAAAGGGCATTCGCGCGATCACCGGCAACGGAGGAGTCACGCTGACGGACATCGGCGGGGACACCTACGCCAAAACGAGTTTCGGCAGCGTTTTGGCCGAGCGCATCAATGGGAATCTGACGGTGGAGAACACGAACGGCTCGGTCACGGCGCGAAACGTCAAAGGCGACGCCATCGTGCATACTTCCTTCGCCGGCGTCACACTGCAATTGATCGGCGGAAGAATCACCGTGGACAATCAAAATGGCGCGATTTCCGCGACCGCCATGCGCGCGGCGAGCGGCTGCCGCGACATTTCGCTCAAGACTTCCTTCTCTGCCATCCGCGTACGCATTCCAGAAGGCGTGGGCTACAATCTCACGGCACGGACTTCATTCGGACGGATTTCCTCGGAATTGCCGGTCACTTCGACCGGCAGTATTGGCGGAGAGAGTCTGAGCGGGACCATCGGCGCCGGCGGCTGCCAGCTTCAGCTCACCGATTCCAACGGGAGTATCGAAATCGCCAAAGCCCAGTGATTCCCTGAGACCTCAACCGGCGTCGCGGCGCGCCCGATCCATCGCAAAAGCTTTCTTCAGGATGCGCGTCGCGGTTTCCGTCAGATGAAATTTGGCAAACTCATCTTCACGCGCAAGAGCCACTTCAGTGACATCGCCGCCTGCACGGGGTTCGCCATCGATGCGTTCGCAGAGATAGTCCGCAATGACATAGTGGAAGCGGGGTCTTTTTTTCTGTTGCCCGCGGATGGCGCCGTTTTCCAAGTAAATGCGGTCGAATACTTCAATCAACTCAAGGACGCGCACCTGGATCCCCGTTTCTTCCAACAATTCACGAGCGACGCCCTCTTCCAAAGTTTCTCCGATCTCGAGCGTGCCACCGGGAATGGACCACTCTCCGAGCAATGGCTCGCTGCCGCGGCGGATCAGCAGCGTTCGGCCCTGATCGATGATCACGCCGCCAACGCCTACTATCGGCCGTTCGGGATACTCCCTTGAAGATGCCATTCGAAAAGGTCCTCGTGCCATGGTGCGGTGCCGTTCAAAGCAGCGCCAGCGTGCACGGGAGTTGACTTCGTGCACCGCGGTATATAATACGCTGCAGGGTGGCGGGCGCGGTCCTTGCACCCCCACTTTGCGAACGAAAGTACGAAGGATGGAGCCGTGATTCGTTGCCCCGAATGTTCCGCCGAAATCGACGTCGATGAAGACGAAGTCGAAGAAGGCGAAATCCTGAGTTGCCCGGAGTGCGAATCCGAACTCGAGGTTTCGCAGACGCATCCCGTCCACCTGAACCTCATCTCCGATGATTTGGACGAAGAGGAGGACGAGGAAGAAGAAGAAGAAGAGACCGGTGAAAATGGCGACCTTCTCGACGAGGATGACGAGGAAGACGAAGAAGCAGACGAGGAGTAACAAGCACATCCGCCTTCCCTCCTGGCATCCTCCTGTGAGCTTTCCCCGTCTAAATCAATAAGGAGCAGCCCAATGCAACGCCTGCGGTGGATCACCCTTCCGTGCACTGCCGCGCTTTTTGCTTCTCTCGCTGTTGCAATTGCCTCGACGCAGGAACCCGCATCGTCGCCGCCTTCTTCTGCTCCTGCCGCGCAAACTCCAGAGGCCACATCGAATAAACCGAATAAGAGAAAATACAGCCATGCAAATGATTTCCTGATCCGCGGGACCGTGTTTAACGAGAACGCTCTTTCGTTTCCGGGCGTGCAACTGCGCATCCGGAGGACGAGCGAAAAGAAATTCCGCTGGGAAAGCCTCACCAATTCGCGAGGCGAATTTGCCGTTCGCGTGCCCCAGGGGTCAGACTATGAGATGGTAGTCCGCGCGAAGGGCTTCGCGGAACAGACGCGCGCCATTGACACAAAGAACGGCGAGAACGAAGCAAGAATCGTGTTGCGGATGCAGCCAATTGCGGGAGGCAATAAATGAACTTGCAACGAAGGATCTTCTGTCTGGCGGCGGCCCTCTCGTTGTTTGCCGGCGCTGCGGCGGCCCAGGACAAAAAGCGGGAGGCTCAGTTGCGCACGGTCCGCGGAGTGGTGACGGACAAATCCGATGGCCCCCTTTCTGGGAGCGTCGTCTTTCTAAAAAATGCGCGCACGAATTCTGTCCGCAGCAGTTACACCGACGATACGGGCAGCTATCGTTTTAGCGGTTTGGATCCCAACGCCGACTATGAATTGCATGCGGAGAAAGACGACGCCAAATCACCCACCCGCACCGTCTCCAGTTTCGACAGCCGCAAGGACATCGTTCTGAATCTCAAGATCGACAAGAAAAAGAGCTGAGCGCGGCTCACCGCACTAGCACTACGTGCGTGCTGGCGCCAAGACCTGCACGGCTCTCGACACCACCTCGATCTCCACGGGAGTCGTCCCGAGGATTTCACCATCGCCATGAAACAGGGTGGGCTTGCGGGTCCTCAATCGCACACGTCGCGCACGCCAGCGCCTCACGCGCGATGTGCGAGGCTCACCGCTGAAGATCAGCCGTGGAAGCAGCGCCAACACTTCGAACGTGCTGAGGTCTTCGATCAAGACCACATCGAGCAAGCCGTCGTCAATCTGCGCTTCTGGCGCGAATCGCAATCCCGCGCCGTAAGTTGGCGCATTGAGCACGCCCGCAAGCAGGGCTTTTGCTTCGATTGGGCCGAGATCAGGTTCCATAAATTCGATGCGAACCTCGATGGGCACGTAGCCCGCGAGCGCTCGCAGTGCGGACGCAATGTAGCGGGACCTGCCGGGAAGGCGACGAAAGGCACCGCTCGCGTAACGTGCCGCTTCGGCATCAAGCCCGACCCCTCCACCGCCAACGTACAATCTGCTGCGCCCATCTGCTGTGTTCACCCGTACCAGATCAACCCATCGCGGTTGCCCTCCCGCAACCGCTCGTGCCGCTATAACTGGATCACCGGGCAGACCAAGAGCAGCGGCGAAGTCATTGCCACCGCCCGCCGGCAAGATTCCCAGCACAACATCTTCGCCAAACGCCGCATTTGCGAGCCCCTGAAATGTTCCATCGCCGCCCATCGCCAAGAGCAACTTGCACTTGTTGGCGATTGCTTGCCGCACGTTTGATTGGAGTTCTTCCGAGTTCTTGGTTACGAGGAACTCGGCTGGAAATCGGAGTTCACGAAAGAGGTTCTGAATCCGGAGCGCGCACACGCAGCCGTGCCTTCCACCCGCGGCGGTGTTCACGAACACCAGTGCGGGTGGATCGCGCGAAACGCGAGGTGAGTCAGCCACTGGGTCTGTCATGCTGCCGAATGCGCGCCCGCCCTGTCAACCAAAGCGCCCAGAGTTGGGTTTTATAGGCTCCCGAAACGTACGATTCGTGGCAGCCGGTGCGAGATAAAGGTGAGTTCAAGAGGACGCGGCGCGAATTAGCGAGGGTGTTTTATAGATTGGAAATAATGTGGTGCCGGCGGGGGGAATCGAACCCACGGCCTAGGGATTATGAGACCCTCGCTCTGCCACTGAGCTACGCCGGCTTAATGCAATTCTTTATGCTACGGATTCGGCGGCGAATGTGTCAAGGCGTTGCGATGGACCAGAGCATGGCCAACTAGTGCAAACTCTTGTCTCGGCCATCTTTTTGGACAAGCACGGCAACTGCGGCGGTCATCGACAAGCATTGCTGATGTTTCACAAGCCGAGACAGTCTGCTTTTTTCCAGAAAGTTTTCAGTACCAACAGTCCCATAGGCTTAGTACTACGGTACCGTTGACCCGTACAGTCGCAAAACCTACCCTACACGGGATCGAACGCTGTCCGGCCCTGCAAGCTGGGCGAAAGCCTAGCGAAATGATGGGGCTGGTCGGTGTGTATTGATTCGAAACAGGCTCACAACCTGAGTGACTTGACATTGGTATACTAAGAGTATAGTGGCCCCGGGGAAGTTTCCTACCTCGGAGGCACAATGTCAAGAAAACTCACAGTTATTCTCCCCGCCCTGCTCGTGTTGGTCGGGGCAATGAGCTTGAAGACGATCGCAACGGCACACGGCAACGGCCAGATCGTGATTGCTAATGGTCCTGCGCCGGTTCCAACGCCTTGGAACAACGGTCCTGCACCAGTTCCAACGCCTTGGAAAAACGGCCCTGCGCCGGTTCCGACGCCCTGGAAGTAAGCCAGACCCGCTAACCGTAATACTCAGAAGCGGGGCCAGGGGCACTTGAAAAGGGTGAAATGCTCGGTCCTGCCGATTGGGTTATATGGATGTTGGGAACGCTCTTTGAAGCGGCCGTGGTAGTGTGTGCGCTCCGCAGAAAAGCTATCCGCCGCTATTTTTTCCTTAATCTTTACATGTTGTTTAGCGTATTCGTCAGCCTCGGACGCTTCCAAGTCCTCCTCCACTCCGGCCGGTCCTCGGTGGAATACCGTTATTTTTACTTCTATTCAGATGCCCTCTTGACCATTGTTCTGTACTTCGCGTTGATAAGCCTGTATTTGCTGGTGTTCCAAGAGTTGCATGTGGAGCGGTACCTGCGTATGGGAGCCGTCTTGCTCCTGGCCGGAACCGCATGGTTTTCTTACGCTGTAGTCAGCCAATCCTCCCACCGTATGCTGACCCACTTCGCGTTTGAATTGTCGCAGAATCTTTATTTCGTTGGTATGGTGCTTACCTATGTGCTTTGGGGCGCGATCCTGAAGCTGCGAGAAACACGGGCGCTTCTTGTGCAACTCGTTCTCTCGCTGGGCGTGTATTTCAGCACGTTCGCCGCCAGCTACGCGATGTCGAATCTTCGGCCGGATTTGTTCTCTCATATCACCTATCTCTTCCCGATCGTTGCTTGTCTGTTGCCCTTATCTTGGGCCTATGGCTTCTGGCGCGTTGCGGAAGATGCTCGTATCGTTCCGGCGCGCCTGGCGGTGGTGCCGCGATGATGGCTGGGATCATTCTCGTCTGCTCGGTTGTACTATTCCTGCAGTTCTTCGTGTTTTACTGCCGTTCGCTCATCGCTGTGTCCTCGAAGCAAGTTCTTTCTCCCGAGGTGCAGGACGTCACCGGGATCTCCAGGACCGCTTCTGGAGAGGACTTCGCGCGCGTCATGCAACTCTTGCAGCTCTGCCCGGAACGCCCCGAAGACCGCAAGAGTATCCAGGCGATCGGCGCTTATTTCAGTCTTCTGAATTTCCTCCGCTCCACGATAGCGCACATGGTTCCCTCGATGCGGGTCTGGACGGAGTCGGAGCGCGGACACTGCGCTTATTTCGCAGCGGTCGCCCTCGAGCGGCGCATCTCCTTTAGCAGGGACATGTTAGCGCAGCAAATGGACGCGTAGTTCTTCGTCCCGCCTGTTCTTGGAATTCATCCTGCTGGCTTTTTCGCCACAATCCTGCTCCATTGTCTGCTTGACATTTCAGATTTGTGTTAGATTAACAGGGTTCCCTCCTCACCGGAGTGGAAGCGTCCGCAGCGCAAAACTTACCGGTGACAAAAACATGCTCGCAGTGTGGTGCTGTACTGCCGTCCAGCGTAAGGACGTGCAAGTTTTGCGATTCATCTTTTTCAGTCAGTTTTTCTTCCGTGGAAGAACCCTTGAACAACCATACGGGGGCGAATCTCGCCCTGAGTGCGGATGCCACCCAGCCTGGAATTGCCCCCTCCAGAGCCCATTCCGTAATCACGCCTGCACTACCTCGGGATGTTGCATGGCGCGGGGAACTTGCTCAACGCCTTGAGGCGTACCGCAATCGGCGGGGCAAGCTCAAGCCAAATGCCGCTCAGTCACAGTTTTCGTTTGATGCACCTTCGGACGAGACGTCGTTACAAACTTCTGTTGAGATTGCCGAACCCCTGGCGTCGGTTGAGGAGGATTTTTCCTTTACCATCGCCATCGGCCGTTCTTCGAAAAAGCCCGCGGTCGAAGATTCGCGCATGGTGATCGACGTTTCCCTGCCTCCGGATGACGAGGCTCGCCCGCAAACACAACTTGCTGAGGTAGAAAGCAGCTCTCAACCCGGTTTGCATCCCGTCGCATCGATTGATGATCGCCGCCTCGCCGCGCTCATCGATCTCGGTTGCTTGTTGTTTGCGTACGGAGGATTCCTGATGCTCTTCAGCTCCCTCGGCGGGCAGTTCACGCTCAGCAAGCTGAGCGCCGCTGTTTATGCCATAACTTTCGCCATCGTCTATCTGCAATACTTCGCGCTTTTCACCACTTTCGGCGGCACAACCCCGGGCATGATGCTGAGGAACTTGCAGGTCGTCAGCTTTTCCGGAGAACCGCCCACGCCCAGGCAGATGCTTCTGCGCAGCGCGGGCTACGTGCTCTCCGCAGGCACCTTCTTTCTGGGCTTCCTCTGGGCCATGTGGGACGAAGACGAACTCACCTGGCATGACCGCCTTTCACGGACCTATCTGAGTGTGGCGCAGACTTTCGTGGACATCGAAAGCTCAAGCGTCGCGCATAGCCGTTAATTTTGCCCGCCAATTTTACAAGCGGCAGGGGATCCTGTTTCGCCCACTCGACCGGCGCTACAGTACTCTAAACAGCGCGGCATTCGCGGGAGATTCGGAGGATCGCCGCTAGGCTTCGTTCCACATCCGCCTCGGTGGTCGCCCACGAACACACGCTGATACGCATCGCCGTTTTTCCTTGCCAGACGGTGCCCCCGCACCAGCAGGTTCCGTCCTCTTGGATGCGGCGGATCACTTCTCGCGTAACTTCTGGACGGCCGAAGGACACCAACACCTGATTGATCACAACGTCGTTCAGAACTTCAAAGCCCGCTTCACGAAGCCCTTGCGCAAACCGCTGCGCGTAAACACACGTTCGCTCGATCAACGCGCACAGCCCGGTCCGTCCCATCGACTTCAGCGCCGCCCACAACTCCATGCCGCGCGCGCGCCTCGAAGCTTCCGGCGTGTGATGCATCGGCTCGCGGCGCGAACCGGGTTCGAGATACGCCGCCGTTATGCCCATCGAGGCTCGCAGCGCTGCACCATCCCTCACGATCGCCAAGCCGCTGTCATAGCCCACATTCGGCCATTTGTGCGCGTCCGTGGCCCACGAATCAGCTTTTTCAAATGTTCGTACTTCGGCGACACCCGGGCCCATAAACCGAAGGCGCCATCCACGTGCACCCATGCGCCCTGTTCCTTTGCCGCCCGGCAAATCTCGTCTGCGGGATCGAAAGCTCCCGTATTCACGTTTCCGGCCTGAACGCACACAATTGTCCGATCCGAAAGGCGCGGCAACTTATCAGCGCGCATGCGCCCCTGACTGTCCGCCTCCACGGCGGTCAAGCGCTTCCTGCCAAAGCCCGAGAGACTCAACGCCTTCAGAATTGACGCGTGCACTTCCGCGCCGACCACCACTTCGATTGGGGGTGCACCAAACATCCCGTCTTCGACCACATTCCATCCGGCTCGATCAAGGAGGGCATAGCGCGCGGTCGCAAGCGCGGTGAAATTCGCCATCGTGGCACAGGTGACCAAGCCACCTGCACAATCCTGAGGCAATCCCAGGGCTTCGCAAACCCACCGAAGAACGACATCTTCCAATTCCGCGGCGACCGGGGACATCACTCTCAGCGCCGCATTCTGGTTCCACGCACCAGCCAGCCAATTGGCCGCCAGCGCCGCCGGCACCATCCCTCCGTTCACGAAGCCGAAATAGCGCCCGCCAGTTGTGGCTACGCTGGCTGGGGAGCCAAGTTCGTCGAGCGTTGCGACCACGTCGCGTGGATCGCTCGGCGCGTCAGGAAACGCTTCCTGAAATCCATTAAGCGCAGCCACGGCGGCTTCTGAAGGACCCACTCTTCGTTCGCCCACGTCCAGGAGGTATCGTTCTGCGCTCCTTGCCGCAAAATCCAGCACATCTCTATTCCGCAATCTTGCCTGTGTTCCTGTCTCGGTTGACATTCGGCTGTTCCTTTCCACTCCGCCCGGGCTGATCACTGATTCTAAAGACACCATTGGGGAGACAAACTGACTTCTGACGGATGGGGATAAGTTACTCAGCTTCGAAAGGAAGGAAAGAGCCGAATTGTCTTCTTACTTTTTTGCGACCGCCTCATCGGAGGCGACCTTGCCGTCGCGGATGAAGATGATGCGATGCGCGTGTTGCGCGATGTCATGCTCGTGCGTCACGAGAATGATCGTGTTGCCCTGCCGGTAAAGATTCTCGAAGAGCGCCATGATCTCTTCGCCAGTTTTCGAATCGAGGTTGCCGGTGGGCTCGTCCGCGAGCACGATCGACGGTGAATTCACCAACGCCCGCGCAATCGCCACGCGCTGCCTCTGGCCGCCGGAAAGCTCGTTGGGCTTGTGGCTTATCCGGTCCATCAAATCCACGCGTTCGAGCGCTTTCTTCGCCTTTTCGACCCGTTCTTCCGCCGGCGTGCCGTTGTAGATAAGCGGCAACTCGACGTTGTGCAGCGCCGTCGCACGAGGCAGCAGGTTAAACGTTTGAAACACGAAGCCAATCTCTTTGTTGCGGATGTAGGCCAGCTCATCATCGTCCAGATCGCTCACCAGTCGTCCCGCGAGCCAATACTTTCCCGAGCTCGGTGAATCCAGACACCCAATCAGATTCATGAGCGTGGACTTGCCCGATCCGGAGGGCCCCATGATGGCCACGTACTCACCCTTGCGGATCTCCACATCCAAACCCCGCAGCGCGTGAACTTGCTCCGCACCCATCTCGTAGACTTTGGTCAGCCCTTCGGTCTTGATGACCACGCCGGAGCTGACCAGGTCTTCCCGGTACGAATCTGCGGTTGATGTCTCGACAGGCATTCGAATCTCCCTCGTCCTCAGACGCGCGTCAGCTCTGTTGATCGTCCTGCTTCTTAGGCGCGCTATTGTCCACCTTCACCGAAGACTCCGGCTTCAAGGTGCGCAGCGCCTTGTAGCTCCCGACGACAATCTCGTCTCCCGGTTTCAAACCTCTTGTAATCTCGATGTCCGTGACGCCGGCGATGCCCGTTTCAACGGGCCTGAACACCGCCTTCTTGCCGTTCACCACGAACACACCCTGCACTTCGTCCTTTTTCGGGTCGCCAGGCGCCGGCGGCGGGGGCGCGGCCAGTGTCACGCCTGAACTTCCTTGATCCTTGGCCTTCTTCGCGGCTTCTTCCAAATCCTTGCGCGTTCGCACCGCCAGCGCCTGAATTGGAATGGCTACAACGTTCTTCCGTTCCGCCGTCTTGATCTTCGCGGTAGTCGAAAGCCCGGGCCGCAGATTCTCCGGTGGATTCGTCAGTGTCACCACAACCTTGAAATCCTTCGCCTCTTGCGTGCTTGTAGTGGTCTGCGTCGTCGTGAGTCCGGAGCTGCGGAGGACGGCCTGCGAGCCGATCTCCGTCACCATGCCCTTGAAAACTTTTCCGGGCACCGCGTCAATCGTCACATCGGCCTCTTGGCCCATCTTCACATTGACGATGTCTGTTTCATCGACCTTCACTTCTGCCGTGACTACCGACATGTCCGAGAGCGTCATCAGAAAGCTGCCATTCGAATTCTGAATGCCGGGCACGACGTAGTCGCCCACGCGCTCCGGGAGATAGCTCACGATTCCATTGATCGGAGAGGTGTACGTCGTCTTGTTCAGAACATCCTTTGTGCGCACCAGCATCGCTCTGTTCTGATTTATTTGCGAGCGGGTCTGATCCAGTTGCGCCTTCAGCGACAGCACGCGCGCCTTCGCCGATTCCACTGAAGCGACCGCCGAATCATACGAAGTCTTGCGCTGATCGAAATCCTGCTTGGGGATCAAACCACCTTTGTAGAGCCCCTGTCCGCGATCGTAATCCAGCTTGGCCTTTTCCAGATTGGCTTGCTGTGACAACAGATCCGCCTGTGCCGCCTTATAGCTTGCTTCCGCTGCCTGTGAGCCAGCCTCCGACGAGGTAATCGCTGCCGACTGCGCCTGCACATCCGCATTCGCCTGCACGTTCTCCTGCAATAACAGCCTGTCACCCTTCTTGACGTGATCGCCTTCTTTGACGAGGATGTCTGTGATCCTGCCAAACCCCTGGG
>QHYF01000337.1 GCA_003224075.1 Acidobacteriota bacterium | reverse complement strand
CTGCCGCGCCAGCAAAATGTGCTCGCGCGTCTGCGGCATCGGTCCATCCGTCGCCGCCACCACCAGAATCGCGCCGTCCATCTGCGCCGCCCCGGTGATCATGTTCTTGATGTAGTCCGCATGCCCCGGACAATCCATGTGCGCGTAGTGCCGGTTGGCCGTCTCGTACTCCACGTGCGAAACCGCGATGGTGATCCCGCGCTCGCGCTCTTCCGGTGCGTTGTCAATCGAATCAAACGCCCGGAACTGCACCTTGGGGTTGTGCTTCGACAGCACCTTGGTGATCGCCGCCGTCAACGTCGTCTTGCCATGGTCAATGTGACCAATCGTCCCGATGTTCACGTGCGGCTTACTGCGCTCGAATTTCTCCTTCGCCATTGCGTCCTCTGCTCCTCACTCGAATTCTGCAAGACCCCTGAAACCCAAATCTACTTACCGCCGCGCGCCTTCTTGATGATCTCTTCAGCAAGATTGTTCGGCACCTCGGCGTAATGTGAAAAATGCATGGTGAAATTTCCGCGGCCCTGCGTGCGGCTGCGCAGATCCGTGGCGTAACCAAACATCTCCGCGAGCGGAACCTGCACGCGGATGACATTGCTCCCCGCGCGCGTCTCCGAGCCCTGAATGTGCGCGCGCCGGGAATTCAGGTCGCCAAACACCGCCGCCATGTATTCCTCGGGAACGACCACTTCCACCTTCATGATCGGCTCGAGAAGGACGGGCTTCGCTTTCGCGCAGGCTTCCTTAAAGCCCATCGAGCCCGCGATCTTGAACGCCATTTCCGAGCTGTCCACGTCGTGGTAGCTGCCATCCACCAAAATTACCGCCACGTCCACCATCATGAACCCGGCGAGCGTGCCGCTATCCATGGCTTCGCGGATGCCCGCCTCGATCGGCGGAATGAATTCCCTCGGAATCGCGCCGCCGAAAACCTTGTCGATAAAGAGAAAGCGGTGCTCTTTGTCGAATTTCCACTTGCCGCCCGCTCCGGCGATCTTCTTGGCAAGTTCATCCAGCTCGTCGGTGGACATCTCGTGCATGTTTTCGTGGTCCGCGCTTGGGAGCGGATGAACTTCCAGCTTGCAATGGCCGTACTGGCCGCGGCCGCCAGTCTGCTTGATGTATTTTCCTTCGGCCTCCGCTTTCTTGCGGATGGTCTCGCGGTAAGCGACCTGCGGCCGGCCGACATTGGCTTCCACGTTAAATTCTCGCTTCATGCGGTCGACGATGATTTCCAGGTGCAGCTCGCCCATCCCGGAGATGATCGTCTGGCCGGTTTCCGTGTCCGTGTGCACGCGGAACGTGGGATCTTCCTGCGACAATCTGGCCAGCGCTTGCCCCATTTTGTCCTGATCCGCCTTGGTCTTCGGCTCAACAGCAACGGAGATCACCGGGGCGGGGAAATCAATGGCTTCGAGGATAATCGGCTTGTTTTCGTCGCAGAGTGTGTCGCCAGTGGTCACGCTCTTCAAACCGACACACGCGCAAATGTCGCCGGCGTAAACCGCTTCGATCTCCTCGCGCTTGTTCGCATGCATCTGCAGCAGGCGGCCAATGCGCTCGCGCGTGCGCTTCGTCGAGTTGTACACGTAGCTCCCGGCCTTCAAGACGCCGGAATAAGCGCGGATGTACGTCACATGTCCCACGAACGGGTCGGACATGATCTTGAACGCCAGCGCCGAAAATGGCTGGTCGTCCGAAGCGCGCCGCAGCACAGGCTCATCGTCGACCGGGTTGATGCCTTCCACCGGGGGAACGTCCACGGGCGAGGGTAGAAAATCCACCACTGCGTCGAGCAGCGGCTGGATGCCCTTGTTCTTGAATGCCGACCCCGCCAGCACCGGCACAATCTTCATCGCCAGCGTGGACCGGCGAATTGACGCGCGCAGGTCTTCCGGTGTCAGGTCGTGCTCGGAAAGAAACTTCTCGAGCACCACATCATCATGTTCCGCGACGTACTCGACCACTTTGTTCCGGTGTTCGTCGTAAAACTTCTTGTCGATGGCCGAGCCCTTCAGGGCCGCGGCCACATCCGGCCGCGAATCCACGAACGCCTTGTCCCAGAGTTTCTCGACCGCAAACGTCTCAAACTTCGCGCCCAGCGTTTCCTCGAGCCACACAATGACCTTCTGCTCCAGGAAATCGATGATTCCAATGAAATTATCTTCGCGGCCGAGGGGAAACTGCAGGGGAACGGGGTGGGCTCCGAGGCGCTTTCGGATCGTGCCGATGACGTGGTCGAAATCCGCGCCCATTTTGTCCATCTTGTTCACGAACGCAAGCCGCGGCACGCGGTACTTGTCCGCCTGCCGCCAAACGGTCTCCGTTTGCGGCTGCACGCCCGCTACGGCGTCAAAAATCGCCACCGCGCCGTCCAGCACGCGCAGCGAGCGCTCCACTTCCACGGTGAAATCCACGTGCCCCGGCGTATCAATAATATTGACGCGGTACTTCTTGCCGAAGCGGTCCCACGAAGCCGTCGTCGCCGCGCTCGTAATCGTGATTCCGCGCTCGCGCTCCTGCTCCATCCAGTCCATGGTGGCCGTGCCTTCATCCACCGAACCGATCTTGTAGGTCACACCCGTGTAAAACAGGATGCGCTCCGTCGACGTCGTCTTTCCCGCGTCGATATGCGCCATGATCCCGATGTTACGGGTGTCTTCGAGTTTGAATGCTCTGCCCATGGTCCCGGAAACGGCCCTTTTATCTCCCGTACGAGTTGCGACTGCTTCGCTCACATCAATCCCCAATCCCTTACCAACGGTAATGCGCGAAGGCCTTGTTGGCCTCCGCCATGCGGTGCACGTCTTCTTTTTTCTTGATCGCCCCGCCGCGCGCATTGGCGGCGTCAATCAGCTCATCCGCGAGTTTGTCGGTCATCGTCTTGCCCGCGCGTTCACGCGAATACTGCAGCAGCCAGCGAATCGCCAGCGACTGCCGCCGAAACGGGTTCACTTCCACCGGAACCTGGTAGTTCGCGCCGCCCACGCGCCGCGTTTTCACTTCCAGCACCGGCTTCACGTTTTCCACGGCCTTCTTGAAAATCTTCAGCGCATCATCGTTCGTTTTCTTCGCCACCTGGTCCATCGCGCCGTAAAACACCCGCTGCGCCGTGGATTTCTTGCCTTCCCACATCATCGAGCAGATGAACTTCTCCACCAGGTCGTTCCCGTAGACCGGATCGGTCGCCTGCGCCCGCCGAAATACAAGTCCTTTGCGTGGCATTGCTCTCTATCGCTCCTTCAAAAACCTTCGCTCACTTTGTCTGCGCGGCCTTGGGCCGCTTCGCCCCGTACTTGGACCGTCCCTGCTTGCGGTTCTCCACGCCCGCGGCGTCCAGCGTCCCGCGCACGATGTGATAGCGCACGCCCGGCAAATCCTTCACGCGGCCGCCGCGCACGAG
>QHYF01000098.1 GCA_003224075.1 Acidobacteriota bacterium | reverse complement strand
GCCTTTGAAGCTGGCGCGCGACTCGCTTATGTAACTCCGGGTGGTGCAGGCTTTCTTTCCGGGGTAAACCTGGCGAATCCGTCCGGGGCATCGGTGGACATCGTCAGTGCCACTCGTGCTTCCAACGTCGTCACCATCACCATAACGACAAAAGAGTCCCTCAATCTCAGCCCCGGCAATCCCGGGACCGTGCTCATCAGCGGCCTGCCGCAGGGGAGCACGAACATGACGAATTTCAATGGCTCCTTTGCGGTCGGCGCTGTTCTCGATTCAACCCATTTTCAGTATTCTCAGGCCGACAAAGACGATACCAGCACTTGCGCCGTCACCTGCCTCGCCAGTTCCGGTGTCCCTTTCCTGACCTACATGATTTCATCCTCGATTACCGGCATTGCCATAAATCCCATAACACGCCAGGCCGTATTCGCGGATCCCGATACCACTTCCAGCCAGATCCTCTACATTGATGCGCAAAGTCAATCCGTCATCCCCATGAATCTTTTTCTCAACGCCACCGGCCAGGTGAGCACCGGCTCCCCCGAACTTGGCGCAACCAGCGTGGCATTTCAGCCCTTTACCAACACCGCGCTTTCCTTCAATCCCAAGCTCAACCAGCTTTCGTTCCTCGATCCATCCGCGTTACAGCGCCTCAAGATTCTCCCCACGAACCAAACCGCCCAGACTACCGTCAGTTTCACTCCCAGCGGTGCTGCTTCCCCGATCACCGTCAACCTGTCCGGGGCTCTCGCCGTTGATTCCGCCAATAATCTCGCTCTGGCTGTGAATTCCGGTAGCGACAGTATTTCCGTCTTCAAACTTGGAACCATCAAGCCCGTTCACATCGAGCGTGTTAAGACTCCAGCGTTCGATTCATCCGGCGCCGGGATCTCCGTTCCAGCCCAGCTCACGCAAGCCGTCAAGATCACTTCGGGTGTGGCGCCTGCCCCGGTCAGTGGCGTGCAAATCTTCGGCAGCGGCTTCGCGAATCTCGCCCAAGTCCGCTTGGACGGCGTTGCTTTGCCCAACTGCCCCGGCGCCAACTGCACGGTTCAGAGCGATCACCAAGTTGACGTAACCATTCCGGTCTCCATCCCTGACCCCAACTCGCCGAACGGCTCCGGCACCATGCAAATCCTCACTGGTCCTCGCCACTTCGCGCTCGACGTCGTTGACACCAATGGCGTCGGTTCGAACGCCGTGGACTTCACCGTCGTGGAGGAAGTTCCACTCGCGGGCGGCACCTGCACGGCCCCGGCGCCCGGTGGCGTTGCCATCGACGAGGTCAACAATCTTGCCGCCGTTGCCAACACCGGCTGCAACACTGTCTCCGTCATCGACGTCAATCCGACCATTACAGTCAGCAATCAGGTCCAGCCGAATCCCAATCTTGGCCACATCCTGGGATCGATTCCTACCGGCGGCTCGCCCACCGCTGTCGCCGTTCTTCCCAGACTCACGTATACCGGTCAGCCGGCGAACACCTCCGGTGTCGGGGTGGTGACCAACAATTCCGCAAACACCGTCTCGGTTCTCGACCTCGTGAACCTGGCCCCTGTGAACGACTCCTCAGGAAAAGCCATTGCCGTCTCCGTCGGTACAGCTCCGAGCGGCGTGGCCATTGACCAGGAAACGAATCTCGCCGTCATCGCCAACACCGGTTCGAACACCGTTTCCACTATCGACCTCACTCCCCTTACCGCCAGCCCCATCGGCGCGCTCACTCCTGCCACCGCGGCCGTGGATCAGAGTCCCATCGCCGTCGCCATTGATCCCGATCGCGGTTCGAATGGCCGCGGCCTCGCTGTCGTCACGGCGCTCCAATTGAATGGAGCCGCTCAGCCCAACGGCGTGCTTGACGCCGTCGACATCGGCGGCAGCACACCTTTCAAACAGACTTCGGGCTCTCTCTTTGGCATTCAATCTCTGACCGGTATCGTTTTCGATCCATCCGTTTCGCCTGCGCTCTTTTACGCGACTTCCACGCAGGCCAACCAGATCACCGCCTTTAATCCGGATACCGGCCAGACGCAATCCATCAAGGTCGGCATCAATCCCAACGCCATCGCTTTCAACTTTCAGACCGGCACCATGCTCACCGTGAACTCGCTGAGCAACTCGATCTCAATTGTGGATTCGCAAACGTTTCGAACGAAAGCGACATTGGGAATCGGATCAACATCGAAGTTTGCCGCGGCCATCCAGACCTTGACGAACTTGGCGGTGATTGCGGATCAGGCCAACAATCGCGTGATCCTCTTCCCCTTGCCGAAATGAGCAGCGGAGCATAGAGGGAACGGTGGTGAAGCTCTTATTCGAACGAATCGCTGCGGAAGACGCCGAAACGCATGGGCCGCGAGGCAGCGGGGTTTCTGATTGCGGGAACGAAAGGGCCTCGGCTATACTTTCTGGTTTGCGATGCCCCTGCAGAATCCGCCGGGGGAGCGGAAAAGGTTTCAAGCCAAGCTGACTTGGCTCAGGTCAGTCCCGGGTTTGCCGGGGCTGGCCACAACAAGGAGAAAAAAGTGAATTCCAGATTTACGTTTTATACCGCCGCGCTCGCGGCTGCGGGCCTCTTCAGCACCGGAGCCGCTTGGGCGCAGAGTCCTGCCGCGGCCGTTTCGACCGCTGCGGGAAAGGTCGGCGTGATCAACATCCGCCAGGCCATCGTGACCACGGCCGAAGGCAAACAGGCTTCCGCGGAATTGCAATCCCAGTTTGCTTCCCGCCAGACGGAAATCGAGAATATGAGTAAGCAAGTCAACGACCTTCGCCAGCGGCTTGCCGCCTGCGAGGGCAAGTGCAGCCAGGAAGAAATTGCCCGGCTGACGACGCAGGGGCAGCGGCTCACGCAGCAGCTCGATCGCAAGCAAAACGAATACCAGGAAGACGTGAACGCCGCGCAGGGCGAGGTCGTCGACCGCATCGGCCGCAAGATGGTGGACGTCCTCGACCGCTACTCGCGCGAGAACGGCTACTCCGTGGTCCTCGATTCTTCGGCGCAAAACACTCCGATTCTCTATGCCTCAAACCAGATCGATCTGACTCAGGACATCATCCGCCTCTACGACCAGGCTTACCCGGTCAAGGCTGGCGCCGCGCCCGCAGCGAAGCCGGCCACGCCGAAGCCCGCGACACCGACGCCAACGAAGCCGTAACGGTCGCCACTTTTTTCCCCGCCCGCTTCTTGCTCCGTTCCAAACGCCCCGACGCGGCCGGGGCGTTTTTCTTTTCGCGCGAGTTCCCGTCCCGGCGGCGTAAGAAACTTTGGCCACACCCGCTGCGATTTGGGTATAGTGAGCCGGAATCCGCAGGGAGGTTCTTATGCCCGAAGCAAAACCCCAGCAAGTAAAGCCCTCGCAGCCAAGGACGCTGCTCGATCGCGTTCCCCGCCCGCCTGTCTTTGCCACGCTTGCCGAAGAGCGGCGTCACCGCAAGGAGCGCCTCGCCGCGTCCTTCCGCCTCTTCTCGCGCTATGGCTTTGACGAAGGCGGGGCCGGCCACATCACCGCGCGCGATCCCGAGCGGCTGGATCATTTCTGGGTGAACCCCTTCGGGATGCATTTCGGCCAGATTCGCGTTTCGGACCTCATCCTGGTCAATGACCAGGGGGAAGTCGTGGACGACTACGCGGAAGCGAATCAACAAAGCCGCCGTGAAGTCAACCTGGCGGCGTTTGCCATCCACTCGCGCATCCACAAAGCCCGCCCCGACGTGGTCGCCGCGGCCCACGCCCATTCGCTGTACGGCAAAGCGTGGTCTTCGCTGGGCCGCCTGCTTGATCCCCTCACGCAGGATGCCTGCGCGTTTTACGAAGACCACGCGGTATTCGACGATTACACCGGCATCGTCGAGGAAACCAGCGAAGGCGACCGCATCGCCCGCGCGCTCGGCAACAAGAAGGCCGCCATCCTGCGCAATCACGGCCTGCTCACCGTGGGCCGATGCGTTGATGAGGCCGTCTGGTGGTTCATCACCATGGACCGCTCCTGCCACGCGCAATTGCTGGCGGAAGCCGCTGGCCAGCCGCACAAAATCCCTCACGAGACCGCCAAGCATACCTACACGCTGCTGGGCTCGCCCCTGGCCGGCTGGTTCCAATTCCAGCCGCTCTGGGACCGCATCTCGCGCGAACAGCCGGACTTGTTTGAATAACGGCCCTCCGATCACGCCCTTCCCTAGTGGGTCGGAGCTCGCGCTCCCCCACCCCCACCTTTTTGTAAGTGCGGATTCTAAAAGACTTGCGGGAGAATTTTTCGTAAGTGCGGATTCTAAAGGGGTTATAAGTCCTTTGTTTCCCGCAGATCCGAGGGGTGCTTGTAAGTGCGGATTATAAAGGAGTTGCGGGAGGGGGGTCTCGGAAGTGCGGATTGTAAAGGACTTAGAGGAGCACTGAGACAAACTTAGGTGGGAAGAAAGGAAAGAGACGCGGTTGAAAGTCGAAAGTTGAAGGTTGAGAGTCAACCCAAGAGAAGAGAAATCTAACGCCCCGAGAAGCTCGGGGCAGGCGCCGACGCCCCGACCAAGTCGGAGTAAACGCCGCACACGAAGATTACGCAGAGAGGCGGTCCGGCGTGTGAGCCGCGCCGGGAGGACGGATTGGAGCTTGGCGAACACGAGGGGAGGATAGCACACGAGGATCAGTTAGCTAAGTAATATGCAGGGAATGGAAGAATCGAGCAGGGAACGGCTACAAGCGAAGGGTGAACTGTACCGGCGGAGGCGAGAGGCTAGAGAAAGCCACCCCACTCTTCCAGACCAAGGGCCACCCAACAGCGTTTCAGCGGTCAAGGCTTGGCAACGGGTTTACACCCTTGCCATGAGTTACGGAATTCTTGAGCGAGGAACTCGCGTCCGGTTCCGGTCGCAATTGCAGGTAAAAGTACAGACGGATATGATCTTCTCCTTGCAATAGGTCCAGTGACCCTGCGCCAGCGGCAGGATTTTGCAACCATGGCCGCGATCTGGCCGGCATTCGCTTCGCCACGAGCAGCGTTGGCCTCCCCAATTTGGGCGCGTGCTCCGAATATTGCTTTTTCGAGGCGGGTTCGCTCAAGGCCGGGCAACGGCTCTTCAGCCAGGCATCAACTTCGCATCCGAAAGCGTATACCGAGCTTGCCTTCTCGTGGAAGTGTCGATGGACGGGCAGACCTTCAAACTTCTGCCATCGCTGGACAGTGCGCACTGCCCGATGCAGATAAGTCGCAATCTCTTTCCAGGAGTCCAGGCGGTTTCCGTCCGGTTCACACGGCGATCCTGCACAAGCATTCATTTTTTTGTCCAGCGGTGACATCAGATGGAGACCTCCCGGTGCAGCCAGCTGACCTTCGGGTCCACGGCTCGAGTTGTGCCTCCGTTTTTTCAGGGTCCATTGCACGGTCCTCTGCTTCACTCAAAACATTCGGCGGTGGCTCGGCCGGCTAATACGGGTCCAGAAACTGGAAGCCTCTGAACCCTTGCCATCCGTCGCAAAAGTGCAGATGTGCAGATACCGTTCCTGAGCCCAGAGAGCAGCGCCAGAAATCTCGGACCCATTGAACCGAACCAGAAAAACTCTGGGCTGCGCCGATCTGGGCCACAAACCCGCTTAGCGTTCCGATCCCTGGCGGTTCGCTTGTTCCTTGCGCCGCATCCAGTGCATCCAAGGCGTAGCTGCGAACTAATTTTTGAAAGAACCTGCACATGACTTCCGGGTGATCGAAAACGTCCAATCCAAGAAGTCGCCCACCGATGGCGAACGCTACGCCACACTGCCCTGCCTCCCACGTGAAGGCTCGAGAGAATTCCTCGACGGAACTGGCGTGGCGCTCAAAAATGGCGGACATTGCGCCAGTTGGCGACATGGCCTTGAGGCGGAACGCCTTGTCAGCGATGTCTCTCCACACTGCCCCCTGGTCAGACGAATGCGAGCCACGGGAACGCATGGACTGGGTGACTTGGAAAACACGCTTCGCGCGTATTCCTGAATACATGACGTGGCTGTCCGGTTTCAGATCCGGCGAGGCCATCTTCCAACGCCCTGCCTCTACACAAGAGACGGGGATCACGGTGGTGTGCTTCGCTGGAGCGAGGATCGTCAGGTTCAGAACGCGGTTCTGCTTCGCCCCGACGAGTTCCTCTCCGTCCACGAGCAAAACCGGGAGGTCCGCGTTATTTTCAAGACGCAGCTCGGGGACAGATCCGCCTGCATGAAGCTCGGTCACGCGGACCTTCCCCTGCGCGATCCCGTCTTCCAATAGTAGATAGTCCAGTTCCTGGATGGGAACGCTTCGGCGGATCAAAGGAAACAGTGTGAGATTTCGGAACTGGGAAGATCGGCCGATTTCGATGCGTGAGAATTCTTCCTGAAGGGTCCACATTTAACTGTGTCTCATTGGGGATGTGTCATCCCGATTGAGAAAGAGGTACGCCGCGGACCAAATCGCACTAGCGCAGAATCAATGACTTGCGATCACAAAGAATGCGAGCAGGACAACCGAGATTGACGTCTCGTCAACTTGCCTTGTCGTTTTGCCCTGCCACGAATTTGTTGACAGCCTGTTTGGAAACGCCCAGCATCGCTGCGGCTTCAGCCTGGTTGCCTTTGCATGCCTCGAGCGCACGCAGAAACAGTTGCTTCCGGACCTGGGCCAGGTACTCCTCGATCGAAAATCCTTGCGAGGGTTCGGGCAACGTTGCGAAGGGATCTTTTGCTGGATGGTCGTCGGTAATCAGGAGATCGTCAGCCTCGATGGCGTCTGTGCGCGAGTAGAGCACAGACCTCTCTAAGACGTTCGATAGCTGACGAACATTTCCAGGCCATTCGTAACGCTCAAGACGCATGAGGGCACCAGAGGAGAGCTGGCGCGGTTTGTGCCTCCGCAGATTGATCTGCCTGAGCAGCGTAAGCGCCAGCTCAGGGATTTCACTGCGACGCTCGCGCAACGTGGGAAGTTTGATCTGCACAACTTCAAGCCGGAAATACAGGTCCTCGCGGAATCTCCCGGCGGACACTTCGTTTCTTAGGTCGCGATTGCTTGCTGCAATGATCCGCACGTCTATTTTGCGGGATGCTGTGTTCCCGAGCCGCTGGACTATGCCATCCTGGATAATACGCAGCAGTTTAGCTTGGACTTCAAGCGTCAGTTCAGCGATTTCATCGAGGAAGAGTGTACTCTGGTCGGCAGTTTCAAAGATCCCTTTCCCGTCGCTTGTCGCGCCTGTGAACGCTCCCTTTAAATGGCCGAAGAGATAGCTTTCAGCGAGCGACGCCGGGATAGCCGCGCAGTTGACCGGAATCAACTCGCGATGAAACCGTGGACTCAGCCTGTGAATCAGGTGAGCAAATCGCTCTTTCCCGGTCCCTGTTTCGCCCAAGAGAAGAATGGGTAGATGACTTGCCGCGGCGATGCCTGCCTGTTCTGCGGCATGCCGAAGAGCCGCGGAGCCTACATAAATGCCCAGTTCTTGGAGAGCCTCGTCAAGAGCTGGAACAGCCACAGGCTGGGGCTCAATTTGAGTCCTGGGGACGTCTTCAGCCACTGATCGTGCACGCCCAACCAATTTCCGTTTGAGGGGTTCCGCTTTTGTTTCCCCCATTTCGCCTAACACGAGTTCGTCGTTTGCACCTGCGGTATCTGCCATCGGCAGGTTCTTGGCGGAGGACCGATAGTATTCTAGTAAGACTTTGTTACAGATAGAGTTGACGAGTGCTCCGAAGCGCTCCGGCTGACGGACCCCACCCTCCTCGCGGAGAGTAGCGATGACGCTTGTCAAGGTCTCCCGCCGCAAATCTTCTACCTTATCGGGGGCCAGTGTCCTGGACGTAAGCTTATTGCGCAGAAGATATTCAAAATAGGTAACAAAGTGGCGCTCTGTCGCTCGGTCCCCATCCCGTAACCGCTCCAGGTAGGCTTTGTCGAAGGCGAAGATGTCCACGCCAGCCAGGGATTCTTCGTGGAGGAGTGAACTCGCGCGCCCGTGTCCGAGGAAATATTCTGCCGGCATCGCCAGGTCGCGGATTGTTGGCCAATCGCTTGTGTCGATTTGAACGTCTTTGACATTTGCCCCGCCGAAGAGCGGCCGGGCCGGAGATCCGACTTGAATTAGCTTCGCTGGCAAAATGCCGAGGCCACTCAGAATGAGCCATGCGGCTCTCATCTCGGCTGTGCCGCTAGAAACACAAATGTAGTTGTCTCCAGTACGAGGTAGTCGCATCAGTTTGCGCACCAGTCGTGACAGGCGTCCCATCAACGCCGAGTAGTCCTTGGGATCGGAGACGGGCAGTTCGTGCAAGGCTACGCGGCACTCCGGATACCTATGAGATACCTCGTCTTTGGTCGACAGTGCGTTCTCGCGCGTATGTGGCGTATGAAAGAGGAAAAGAGAACCGAATTGCTTAACACTCATAATCGACAGGATTGGACCAGGTAGTTCCTCGCCTGCGATTTCACCGGGCGTAAACGGATCCTTTAAGTCTACGAACGCGAAGAGGGAATTGACCTTCGCGGTGGGCTGGAAATTCAGTATCTCAGAGCGGGCTTGCTGAGATTTCAGGTGCTCTTGGTCAGGCGCACGACTGGTTGGTGTTTCCGCTTGGGGCCTCGCTTCAAAGCCCCGATTCCTCTTGCCGAGTAACCTCTTAAGGAATGAGCGTGCCATCTCTACGTCCGTCCCTGCGCATTATAATCCCTCCTTCCTCCTATCGTCTGCTCGTTTGCAGCGAAGGGTTGAGCCCAGCTGTAAAAACCGCGCTTCGCTCCCCGACAGGGTTGGGGCAGACGGGATAAATGCCGTCTCGGCGGCAGAAGGCCGGAAGAAAGATGGCGACGTAAAGTCCCCGCTACAAATTCGAAGAGCTGAGAGATTTCTCACTGCGCAGGCAGACCCTTTGCAGAAGCAAAGGGCAAGAGAACCGTCTGCCTGCTCCGCCTCGGTCCCGAAAGGCCATCCGGGATGCACACAACGCAAATGACGGGCGGGGAAGAAGAAGTGGCGAGTGGTGAGTGGCGAGTGAGTGGTGAGTGGCGAGTGATAGAAATGGGAAGAAGGCGGGTAAGATCGTCGGAGCGTCCCGTAACCCCGTCCGTGCCCCGACAGGAGCCGGGGTAAACGCCCAACGCAAATGAGGGAGGAGTGAATGTATAGAATCTATACAGGAGTATAGAATCTTTCTCATGGGGCATGTTACCCTATTCTGTGAAGTTGAAGGTTGGGAAAAAAAGAAGAGAGATTCCTCGCTGCGCTCGGAATGACGGGCGGGGCGAGCGCCGTGTGAACTTCGAATAGCGAGCGAATCACATGCCGAAGAGAGATTCCTCGCTCCGTAGAACCGACCGGAGCGCCCCGACAGAATTGTCGGGGTAAACGCCAAGCGCGCTGCGCTCGGTCCTGAAGGATTATCCGGAATGCCCCGACAGGAGCCGGGGTAAACGCCCAGCGCAAATGATGGGCGGGGCGAGCGCAGTGTGAACTTCGAGTAGCGAGCGAATCACATGCCGATTAGCATTAAGAACGCGGAAACCGAACAGTTGGCGCGGGAACTGGCCAAACAGACCGGGGAGACCATCACAGAAGCCATAAAAAAGTCTTTGCAGGACCGGCTGCAGCGCGTGCGGGGACGGAGGCATGCGAGGGGGCTTCCCGAGCAGGTCGAGGACATCCTACAGCGCATGGATGCGCTGCCGACTCTCGACGAACGGGCCGAGGATGAAATCCTAGGCTACGATCAGGACGGTATTCCGGCGAGTTTGCCCAAGGATGGCAGTTCCGGTGGTCATTGATACTTCGGCTCTGCTGGCGATCCTCCTGGGCGAGCCGGAACGAGGGAAGTTTCTCCAACTGCTCAGCGAATCGGAAACTCGTTTGCTGTCGGCTGCAAACGCCCTGGAAACGGCAATCGTTGTGGAATCGCGCCGCGGGGAAGCAGCAGGCCGAGAACTTGACCTGTTCCTGCACAGGACGAAAGTCGAGATTGTTGCGGTTGATGCGGAGCAGTTTTCCATGGCGCGCTTTGCGTGGCGAAAATTCGGGAAAAGCCGTCATGCCGCAGCTCTGAATTTTGGAGACTGCTTTGCTTACGCGCTAGCGAAAACGTCCAGCGAGCCGCTGCTTGCCAAGGGCGAGGATTTCCGGCGGACCGATTTGCAACTGCTGTAAGCGGTAGGGGGCCCTGAAGCGGGCGGGGCAAGAAGCAGTGGCGAGTGGCTGCCGCTGGAAAGGGCGAGAAAGAGCGGGGCTGTCCGATAGGAGCCGGACTGCAAGAAGCGCGAAAGACCCGCCACTACAAGGAGCGGGGCTAAGGCCGGTGTGGACCCCGTATCTTGCTTTTGCCTTGCGGGGGGAATATACTTAGATTTCGCTCTGAAGCGGGTCGAACGGATGAGTGGGCGCACAGCCCACTTTTTTGTTGGCGCCGGTTGGAGTGCATTGCGGACCGGCTAGGGTCGGGGAGTCTCTGGATGGATTTGGAGAAAATCCGCGCGGCCGCCGAGCGAGTGGCGCGTTCGGAAGGGCTGGAAATCGCTGATGTCGAATGGAAAGTCGGCAAGCAGCGGTTTTTGCGGGTGTACATCGATCGCGTAGCGAAGACAACGGCGGGGATCAGCGATGCGGCGGGAATGATCAGGGGCACCGAGGTCGCGAATGAGCCGTATCCGAAAATCAGCCACGCGGACTGCGAACAGGTGAGCAAGCAATTGAGCGTGATCCTGGACGTGGAGGAACTGATTCCGGGGCCGGGGTACACCCTGGAGGTCAGCTCGCCGGGACTGGACCGGGCGCTGAAGAAGCCGGCGGATTTCGAGCGCTTCCGGGGGCGCTTGGCGAAGATTTCGACGAGCGAGCCGGTGGGCGAGGCGAAGTTTTTTGAAGGACGGCTGGCAGGATTTGCGGAGGGGAAAGTGCGCGTGCAACTGAAAGGGAAGGAAGCGCGGACCGTGGAGCTGCCGATTGAAGCGATTCGAAAGGCGAATCTGGTGGTGGAGTTTTGAGGAAGTTGACAGTCGACGGTTAACAGTTGACAGGAAAACCGAAAGAAAGAATTAACACAGAGGGCACAGAGAACACAGAGGTCGCAGAGAGAAGGAGTTGACAGAAAAACCGAAAGAAGGAATTAACACAGAGGGCACAGAGAACACAGAGGTCGCAGAGAGAAGAGTTGACTGAAAAACCGAAAGAAAGAATTAACACAGAGGACACAGAGAACACAGAGGTAGCAGAGAAAAGGAGTTGGCGGAAGTTGTGCGTCGAATTTGAAGGCGAGGACTCTGGAGGAATTTAGGAACGAGATATGGCGAATTTGCTGTACCAACAGATCGAAATGCTGAGCCGCGAGAAGCACATCGAGCCGGAGATCGTGGTGTCGGCGATTGAAGACGCGATGGTGGTGGCGGCGCGGAAGTTTTACAAGACGGAAGAGGACCTGCGCGCGAAGTTCAATCAGGAAACCGGGCAGGTGGACGTGTACTCGGTGCACACGGTGGTCGAGGAAGTGACCGATCCGAAGAAAGAGATCAGCCTGGCGGAAGCGAAGAAGAAAAATCCGGCGGCGGAAGTAGGCACGGAAATCACGGCGACGAAGCCGACGGACGTGCTGGGGCGCATCGCGGCGCAGACGGCCAAACAGGTGATTCTGCAAAAAGTGCGCGAGGCCGAGCGGGACACGATTTACAACGAGTATCACAACCGCGTGGGCGAGCTGGTGACGGTGATCGTGAAGCGCGCGGAGGGGCCGGACCTGATCGTGGACATGGGACGCACGGAAGCGCGGCTGCCGAAGCGCGAGCAATCGAAATTGGAGACCTACAACATTGGCGAGCGGCTGCGCGTGGTGATCAAGATGGTGGACCGCGCGGCGAAAGGGCCGCAGGTGATCGTGTCGCGCGCGGATGCGAGCCTGGTGCAGCGCTTGTTCGAAATGGAAGTGCCGGAAATCTACGACGGCACGGTGCAGATCCGCTTTGCGGCGCGCGAGGCCGGCGAGCGCACCAAAGTGGCGGTGGCGAGCCGCGACAAGGACGTGGATCCCGTGGGCGCGTGCGTGGGCATGAAGGGCATGCGCGTGCAGTCGATCATCCGCGAGCTGCGCGGGGAAAAGATCGACATTATTCCTTACAACGAAGAGACGGTGGCGTTCGCGCAGAAAGCGTTGAGCCCGGCGAAAGTGACGCGCGTGCAGATTATCGACCCGGAGAACAAGAAGCTCGAAGTGATCGTCGAGGATTCGCAGCTTTCGCTGGCCATCGGCAAGAAGGGGCAGAACGTCCGGCTGGCGAGCAAACTGATCGGCTGGGACATCGACATCAAGAGCGAGGAAGAGAAGCGCCAGGAAATCGAAGAGCAAATGACCGCGCTGACCGCACCCGCAACGCCGCTGACGTCGCTGGCGGGCGTGGGAGCGAAAACCATCGAGAAAATTGAAGCGGCGGGAATCAATTCCGTGGAGAAACTCGCGGGGATGACGCCGGAACAGTTGATGGAAATTCCCGGCATCGGCGAAAAGATGGTGGACAAGATTTATCAGGCGGTGAACCGCTTCTATGAAGGGGGCGCGGAGGCTGCTGCCGCAGGCGGAGAGGCTGCCGCGGGCGCTGAGGCTTCCGCTGAGGGAGGCGAAGCGGCAACGGCAGAAGCGACGGAAGCAGCGACGGCGGAAACTGCCGAGAGCAACGAAGCGGCTGAGGAAACGGCACAAGCGACGGAGGCAGCGACGGCGGAAACTGCTGAGAGCAACGAAGCGCCGGCGGAAACGGCAAAAGCTGCGGAAGCCGAGACGGCGCCCACTGACAGTGAGGGCAAGGCGGGGCAAGAGGAAGAAGCGAAGTCGTAATCCAGAACGGAGCGCATGAGCGACATAAATCAAGTCCGAATCAACGAGCTGGCCCGCGAACTGGAGGTCAAGGCCAAGGCCATTATTGACTTGCTGTCCGAGTACGGGGTCACGGAGAAAAAGACGCACTCGAGCTCGATCCCGGCGGACGTCGCTGAGAAAGTGCGCAAGCGGATTCAGGGAGCCGCCGAGGCGGAGGCACAGGCGGAAGCACAGGCGGAAGCCGCTGTCAAAGCGGAAAAAGAAGCGAAGGATGCAGCAGCGAAGGCCGCACGCATGAAGCCTGCTGCGCCCGCGGCACCGCCGCAAGCCAGCGCCGCGCCAACTGCCGTGAAACCGAGTGCGCCAGCAATTCACCCTGCGCCGGCCGCAAGACCGACTGCACCTGGAGCGCCCGCGGCCGCGACACCTGCGGTACCCAAGGCGCCAGCTCCTGGCCCCACAGTTGCGCCGCCGGCTGCGAAACCCGCCGCACCTGCAGCACCAGCAACCGGTGCGTCAGCAGCAACCCCGATTCGACCCTCAGTACCTACGAAACCGCCGACGACGCCTGGCGGGACGAGACCAGCCGCCCCGGCGGGCACGCGCACGCAGCCTTCTGCGGTGCGGCCCGCGGCTGCCGCGCCCGGCGCGGCTCCAGCACGGCCCGGAGCACCGACGCGAGCAGGCGCACCGGCTCGGCCTTCGGCCACAGGAAATCGCGGCCCGCTGCCGACCGGCAATCGTGGGCCCTTGCCGGACACAGCGCCAGGTTCGCGTTCGAGCGGCCCGCGCCCCGGACAGCCGATACGTCCACAACAACCCGGCCAAGGCCGACCATTCGCGCCGCGGACGGGTGGCGCCCCAACGCGACCCTTTGAACAGCGGCGGGGACCTATGCCAACCGGCACGCGTCCCGGACCGCGCGCTCCCGGACGTCCGGGAATGTTGCCGCCGTTCCCGGACAAAATGCCGCCGAAGGCGGAGCCCGGCAAACCTCTCTACACGCGCAAGGCGCCGCAGCGCCAGCGGCCCGTCGTTGATAAACGCGAAATTGAAGGTGAGCGCAAGCTGCACCCAACCAGGCAGCGCCCAGGCGCTGGCCGTGCCGCCGCGGCCGCGGTCATCGCGCCGCCGGAACCGCGTCCGCCACGCGATGTGACCGTCACGGAAGGCATCACGATTCGCGAACTCGCCGAGAAGCTGGACGTGCGCGCAAAGGATCTGCTGAAGACGCTGCTGGACCGCGGCGTGTTTGCGAGCATCAACCAGGCCTTGGACGTGCCGACGGCGACGACGCTGGCGGAAGCGTTCAGCGGCGTAGTGAGCGTTGTTTCCTTGGAAGAGGAGATGGTGCTGGAGGTTGCGAAGGAAGAAACCAAGGAAAGCTTGAAACCGCGGCCGCCGGTGGTGACGGTGATGGGGCACGTGGACCACGGCAAGACGAGCTTGCTGGATGCGATTCGGCAGGCCGACGTTGCGGCGGGCGAAGCGGGGGGGATCACGCAACACATCGGCGCTTACAAGGTGGCGATGGAAGAGCGAAGCGTGGTTTTTATCGATACGCCAGGTCACGAGGCATTCACGCGGATGCGGGCGCGGGGCGCGAAGGTGACGGATATCGTCGTACTGGTCGTGGCTGCGGATGACGGCGTCATGCCGCAGACGAAAGAAGCGATCGACCACGCGAAAGCGGCCAATGTGCCCATCATCGTGGCGGTCAACAAGATCGACAAGCCGGAGGCGCAGCCGGAGCGCGTAAAGCGACAGCTGACGGAACTGGGCTTGATGCCCTCGGAATGGGGCGGCGAGACGGAATTCGTGGAAGTTTCGGCGAAGCAGAAGAAGGGCATCGACAAGCTGCTGGAGATTATCTTGCTCGTTGCTGATTTGCGCGAGCTAAAAGCCAATCCCGACGCGCCCGCCAGCGGCACGGTGCTGGAATCACGCGTCGACAAAGGGCGCGGCCCGGTGGCCACCATCCTGGTGCAGAATGGCACCTTGAATCCAGGCGACTTCTTCATCTGCGGGGCGGTGTTCGGCAAGGTGCGCGCGATGTTCGATGACCGCGGGCGCACCGCGAAAAACGCGCCGCCATCGACGCCCATCGAAGTGCTCGGATTGCAGGGAGTGCCCGAGGCGGGCGATCACTTCCAGGTCACCGATGAAGCCAAGGCGCGGCACATCGTGGAATACCGGCAGGGCAAGCAACGCGACGCGGCTCTTCGCGCCAGCGCCGGAGGCCGCATTACGCTTGATCAGCTTCACGAGCAGCTCAAGGCCGGGGAAGTCAAGGAACTGCCTATCGTCATCAAGGCCGATGTGCAGGGCTCGGTGGAAGTGCTGAGCGAAATGCTGCCGAGGCTATCCACGGATCAGGTAAAGCTGAAGATCATCGGATCGGGCGTCGGGGCGGTCACCGAAGAAAACGTGTTGCTGGCTTCCGCGTCCGGGGCGATCATCATCGCGTTCGGAGTGCGGCCGGACCGCCGGGCGGCGGAGCTGGCTCAGCAGGAAGGCGTGGACATCCGCACGCACAACATCATTTACGAAGTTTCGGACGAGATTAAGAAAGCCATGGAGGGCCTGCTCGAGCCGGTCATCCAGGAAACCTACCTGGGCCGCGCGGAAGTGCGCGACACGTTCCGGGTCAAAGGCGCGGGCACAGTGGCGGGCTGCTATGTCCTGGACGGCATCCTCAAGCGCGACGCGCAGGTTCGGGTGGTCCGCGACGGCACTGTCATTTACACGTCGAAGCTCAGCTCGCTGAAGCGCTTCAAGGATGACGCCAGCGAAGTGCGGGCGGGATTCGAATGCGGCGCGGGCGTGGCCAACTTCAACGATGTGAAAGTCGGCGACGTTCTCGAATGCTTCAACATCACAAAGATGAGCGCCGCGGAAGCCGCCGAAAAAACAACCAGCGGCACAGCGGCGTCGCGCAGATAGCCGCAAGCCGGCCCCGATCAGGCCGGGGCCGCGCAGGAAAATGTCCCCGGAGTCACTCATGCCGGTCGGCTTGCTCACCCTCGAGCTTCATATCCCTGATGCGGAATCGCTGAAGGACAAGCGGCAAGTTCTGCGCAGCCTAAAGGATAAGCTGCGGCGGGATTTCAACGTGGCGGTGGCGGAGCTGGACCATCAGGACACCTGGCAGAGGTCAGTGGTCGGGGTGGTGACGATTTCGAATGAAGAGAAGCACGTGGCAGAAGTTTTGCAGAAGGTTTTGGACGAGGCGGACCGCATCCTCGGCTCGATATTAATCCATCAAGCGGTCGAAATTATCTAGGAAGTGTTTCATAGAACGCGATGAGCGCAGGCAACCACCGACACGAACGCGTAGGCGAAGAAATCGCGCACGAAATCAACGCCATGCTGACGGGAGAACTGAAGGATCCGCGGCTGGAAGGAAGCGTGGTCGCCAGCGAAGTGCGTGTCCAGCCGGATATGAAGCACGCGCGCATTTTCATCAGCGTGCAGGGAAGCGAGAAGGAGCGAGCCGACGCGATCAAGGCGCTCGAGCATGCTTCGGGATTCATCCGGAGCGAACTGGTCGAGCGGCTGCAGCTACGGCGCGTGCCGGAGCTGCATTTCACGCTGGACCTTTCCCAGGAACACGCCGAGCGCGTCGAGCAACTCCTGAAGGAAATGAAAAAAGACAAGCCGTCCGCGCCGTGAGAGTTTTCAGTTATCAGTAATCAGTTCTCAGAACAGAAAGAGCCCACTTTGAAGCTGAGGCATTTGTGGTTCAGGAAATGCTCCACTCACGTGTAACGCACCGCGATGAGCATTCAAAAAACCAATCTCGCCAGAACTCAGAAACTAAAGACTGAAAACTGACAACTCAAAAGATGCCACGACAGCCACAGCCGGCGCCGCTGGACGGCGCGCTCGTTATCAATAAACCGAAAGGGAAAACGTCGCACGACGTTGTGGATGCGGTGCGCCACCTGGCGGGCTTCCGGCAGATCGGACATCTTGGAACACTGGATCCGCTGGCGACGGGAGTTCTTGTTCTGCTGCTGGGACGGGCCACGCGGCTGGTGCAATTCTATGCCGGGCGCCGGAAGCGCTATACGGCAAGGTTTCGTTTCGGTTTTGCGACGGACACTTACGACTCCGACGGCGAGGCGCAGGGGCCGGACGTCGCTCCTGAACTGGAAGCGCCGGCGCTCGAAAAACTTGCCGCGGAACGCATCGGGCGGTTTGAACAGATGCCGCCGTCGTTTTCCGCGAAAAAAGTGCAAGGGCGGCCCGCATACGAACTGGCGCGGAAGAAGCAGCCTGTCGAATTGAAGCCGGTAGAAGTTGAGTTGTACGAATACAAGCTTATCGAGATTGAAGGGAGCATCGCGCGCTTCGTCATCGAATGCTCGTCCGGCACCTATATCCGCTCACTGGCGCACGAGATGGGGCAAGAACTGGGATGCGGCGCGCATCTCGCGGAGATTACGCGCACAGCCGTGGGAGAATTCTCATTGGAGCAAGCGATCACGCTCGAGGAACTTGCGGATGCCAAACAGGAGGGAAAATTCGCGGAGCGCCTCATCCGGCTCGAATACTTGCTGCCAAATTTCCCGCGGGTAAATGTTTTGCCAGTGATCGAAAAGCG